>JANQQY010000396.1 GCA_028284845.1 Spirochaetales bacterium | reverse complement strand
GCCGCTCCATCGGTAGCGGAGACGTCATGGCCGGTTATCATAGGCTACTATGATCTACTTCTCGCGATGATGGACTCGTATGTAGTGCGTCTGAACCGGGCGATTGCGGTTGGAATGAGAGACGGCCCTGATGCCGGAATTGAACTGATCAGGCCGATGGTTCACGAGGATGCTCCCCTTGCGTCGTATCACCTTGCGCACGCGGCTCTTGCCGATTTTGAACGACGTGCCGGGAGGAAGCGGCTTTCACGAGCCTCGTTTGTGACCGCACTGTCACTCGCCACGCAGGAGGCCGAGAAACGATACATCCAGAAGCAGATCGATGCTCTTCTCTGATTTTTTTGCCGTGAGTGTCCCCTCTGAAGGTTCCCAATCGACTACATCACGAGGGTGTGTCCCTCAGGAGGTTCTATGCAATTTTTTGTCTATTTCACCCGCAATCCGGACGAGCCCATGACCCCGCCCAGCCCAGAAGGTATGGCGGAGATGGGTCAGATCATGCAGGAGACGATCGCATCCGGATTGGTCGTTGCTACCGGAGCGCTCTCAGAGGACGTCACGCTGGTGACCCTCAAGGAAGGTGAGGTCTCAGTAAGTGATGGGCCCTTTATTGAGGGGAAAGAGCTGATCCCCGGCTTTACGGTTGTACAGACTGACTCCAAGCAGGAAGCGATCGACTTCGCGACTCGCCTGCGCAGGTGCATGGGCGACGGCGTTATGCGGATTGCACCGCTGATGTCAGGGACAACAACGGAGTAGGGGCACAAACCGGCGGAGCGCATGGCACCAGGTCAGGCGCGTTGTCCAAACGACTTTTCATTCATGAACGCGGTAGATAGCTGCCGGAGGCGCTGATCCTCTTCATCCGTCAGTTCGAAGGAGAGCGCCTCCGCATTTGATGCAGCCTGAGCCGCGTTCTTCGCGCCCGGAATGGGAAGAACCGCGGGGATTCGTGCGAGCCAGTTGAGAGCAATCTGCGACGATGAGACTCCGTGCGCATTCGCAATCGTCGCAATGGCATCAAGCAATGGCGTTGCGAGCGCGAGCTTCTCTTCTGTGAAGATACGCTTCCGCCAATCGATTGGAGCGTTTCCACTTCTGTACTTCCCGGTCAGAAGCCCGCGGCCCAAGGGGCTGTAGGCAAGGAGTGTAACGCCAAGCTCGGTGCATGCACCAAGCACTCCGTTCCCCTCGGGCGTCCGATGCACCAGGCTGTACTCCACCTGGTTGGAGGCAAGCCGATGTCCTCGGCTTTCGAGGATCTTCGCCGCCCGTCGCATCTCCGACTCGTTGTAGTTGCTCACTCCGGCGGCTTGGATACGACCGTCGTCCAATGCGTCAGCCATCGCATGCATCAGTGTGGCCAGATCGATTCGGCCGCCCGGAAAGTGAATCTGGTAGAGATCGACTGATGGGAGACCGAGCCGTTTGAGGCTGCGATCGAGCGCACGGTGAAAGGCGCGGGGGCTAAACCGCAACGGAAGCGGAGCATACTTGGTTGCGATCACGACTCCGTCCGTCTCGCGTTCTCTCAGGATCTGTCCGATCGCCCGCTCAGACTTGCCAAACCCGTAGATCTCGGCGCTGTCAAAGAGGTGGACACCGCCTGCGACAGCCGCGTCGAATGCCTCACGGGCCTCGGCCAACCCAAGCTTGCTCCCGTAGCCCCAGAGCCTGCTGCCGCTCCACGGCATCGTTCCTATTCCAATGCCAAAGAGCTCTTTGTCTCCAATCTTCTGTGATTTCACCCTCGTAGCATACGGTACCGTTGTGGTGGCGGACAAACGGTCGCGGGATCCAGGTTCCGATCGGTCCGACTACACTTCCGCGCTCTGCATGAGCGCCCGAATGTAGCCGAGCGAGAATGCCTCCATCGTTCGCTGGTCTGCAACGCTGTCGATTGGAATGGGGACGTGATCCGGAACGATGATTCCGTCAAATTGCGCCTCTGCGAGGATGCGGACCAGCGCTCCCAGGTTCACATAACCATTGTCCGGCAGGGTCTCTGAGAACACAGGGAGGGGGCTATCGATGTTTCGCAGGTGTACCTGATGAACGAGCCCCTTGCCGGTGAACTCCGCGAGCGCGGCTCCAATGTTCTCTCCGTGCCCGTCGGCTCCGCTCATTTCGGCCCATGTACCAACGCAGAAGAGGATACCCCATTCACTCGTGTTCCCTCCCAACTCCATTGCACGACGGAACGCGGCTGTGGACGAGAAGATCCGGGGAACCCCCGCGTGATCGGCGGGCGGGTCGTTCGGATGGAGCTGCATCCGAACTCCGGTTCTCACTGCGGCCGGCTGCATCACCGCGAGAAACCGTTCGTAGTTGTCCCAGAGTTCGTCCGCGGTGAAGGTGTGCTCGTACACGTTGCCATGTTCGCCAGCCAGGTTCAGGTCAAAACTCCGGGTGTCGCATCCGCGAACGACGCCGCGTCCGGTCTGGTACGAGCCTCCGGTGTGCCAGGCGTAGGTTGTTGCCGTGATTCCTGTCCGCTCTAAGTCCTCCAGAAACGAGACAAAGAATCGCAGATCGTCTTCCGCTTCGTCCTGCCATGTCGCGATGCGTTCGCAGTTGTAGAAGTCGTTGAGCATGATCTCGTGTAACTCGAGCCCGGCGCTCTCTACCGTTCTCTTGATCTCGCGCAGATGTTCGAGCGTTGCCCTCTCGCGCAGCGTCCGCACCTCAACGGCTTCAACTCCTACCTGCCGCAGATAGGCAAGGTATTCAGGCGTGAGATCTTCCGGTCGTTGATGGCTTAGCCCAAGTCGCATTCTGTCCTCCATGGCTTTGGTCTGCCCGAATCTCAGCGGGCTGATACTTCGTTGGTGCCCAGGTTATCTGGCAGTTGAAGCTGTCGACAATCGCGCCAGTCGATGGATACGGAGGATTATACCTGCGACTCCCAACAGCCCAACCGAGGGCAGCAGCATCGCGATGCGAAGACCGTACCCGTCGGCGATTACGCCAATCAGCCATGGGCTGATAAATCGTCCAGCGAGCATCACGACGGAGAGAACCGCGGTCAGACCGCCAAGCCGGGCGGGTGCGAGTCGGTATCCAAGCGTGTAGGAGAGTGGGATGGTAGCGCCGCTCAGGGCACCGGCTACGGAGAGTGTCACGAAGACGAGAGACACAGGAAGCGGAAGCACGATCAGACTGGTTGCTACAGCCGAACCCACGCTCCCACAGATAAGGAGTAGCTCAGGCCCCGAACGTTCAACAAGCCGACTCGCAGCAAAACGCCCAACTATGATTCCAAGCCAGTAGGCGGAGAGTGCTCCACTCGCAAGAGATGGCGAAGAACCCAGGACGTTCTCAACGAAGTATGGTATCCACGTGCTCACCCCAATCTGGTGAATTGCATAGAAGAAGAGGGCCACGCCGAGCAGGCTAACGGCGCGACGGGTTTGCATGGTGCTCTCGGCCGCGGCTTGCTCTCCTCTTCCGTCCGACCGCGCGCGAACCGTCTCCACCGGAGCGGCCTCGGTCGAGACGTACCTTCGTAACCAGAGGGTTCCAACCAGAATCGCGCCAATGTAGAGAAATGCTGATGAGAGGTAGACGCCTCTCCACGTGGTGCCGGAGGAGATGATCAGCCGTGCTGCGATGGGACCAAGCAGCGCTCCAACGCCGAAGAACATGTGCAGGACATTCATCGGGCGACCGGAGTTCGATCCTGCCATCGCGCCGGTGTGAGCATTGAGCCAGACGTCCAGTAGCCGGATGAGTGCGCCGGAGACGGCAAACCAGAACATCACCCAGAAGAGTGCTCCAGCCGTTCCAATGAGCAACCAGACAATCCCAAGCGCGAGAAACGAGAGTACAACGCCAAGTGGGCGTCGAAACCGATCCGCCACAAAGACTGCGGCGAGCGATCCAAGTACACCGCCCCCGTTCTGAACCGCGGAGACGAGCCCTCCCTCGGCAAGCGAGAGATCAAACTCTGCAATGATTCCGGGGAGCGTTGGGCCAATGAGGATCGCAGACAGCCCGTAGAGGACCATCGCGGCATTGTTCGTCGCGAGAGCTTTCTTGCGTTTGTCCACTCTCCCTCCTCTTCGGCGGTGCGACACGACGATAGGCCGCAACGGTCGACTCTGTCCACGGTGCCCGGTACGATCATTACGGTGTACTCGGTACACAAAATGGAGGCGCATCATGAGTCTGAAATCGCGAGCATTCGGATCCGCGGTGACTACAGCGCTTGGTCAGGGCGGTGCTGTGATAGATCACCAATCAAGTGCGGAGGGTGTTCGAACGATTCGAGCCGCGCTCGACGCGGGCATTCGCTACTTCGACACGTCGCCCGGATACTGCGCGAACGAGTCGCAGCTGGTGTTTGGCAAAGGTCTTTCGGGCGCCGGCGACGACGTGATGGTTGCCACCAAGCTTGGATACTTCGAAGACCCGGCCGACTTTCGACGGCCGGACGCACTGCGCAAGCAGATTGAAGACAATCTGCGACGTCTGGGTCGCGATCGTGTAGATGTGCTGCAGGTGCACGAAGCAAACTGGTCCGCCTGGTGGTCCGACGGTGCGGGTCGTGAGCGGATAGACCAGGGTCGTGAGTACGACTTCGCCGGCGCACCGGTTCTTGATGTCCTCCGGGAAGCACGTGAGAAGGGCCTCTGCCGCTTTATTGGGATCACCGGCAATGTTGCTCCGGAGATGAGTCGGGTACTGCGCGACGTTGAGGTAGACACCTTCCTGATGGCCTACAGCTATGACCTGATCGTACGCGAGGCGGAGTCTGAAGCGTTTCCGCTTGCCAGGGAGAAGAGCGCCACTCTCATTCTCGGGGCGATTTTCTATGCCGGGCGGCTTGTCGAACAGCATCCGGAGTGGCTCGATGCTCCGCCTGATTGGATGGACGAGACCCTTCGCGATCGATTCGCGAGACTCTACGAGATCCAGGAGGAGAGTGGCATTCCGATGGTCGAGCTCTGCGTTCGATTCGCGCTTACACAGCCGGACGCATCCGTCGTCCTCATTGGAACCAAGACTCCGGAGGAAACACTTCAGAGTGTGCGGGCTGCGGAGGCCGGTCCCCTACCAATGGATGTCCAGACAGCGATTGAGGGAATTGGAGTCAGGTCCCGGTACTGACGACGCCTCAACCGTGCTCGCCGCGGTTTCCCGCGGCGGGCGCTGATCAGAACTGTATGGCTGGTATCACAACACCGTTGTCAATGACCTGCGGATCGCGAACGTCCGCGCCGGAACTGAGTCCAAACGCAGTACTATCCACTCCCAGTTGTTCGCGAGAGTTCATCCCCCATCCAAGGAGGAAGTTGGGCCCAGCGAGGTTGCTGAACTCCGGACCGACCGCCAAGGCATGTCCGGTTCCGCCTACTATCGTCACGGCCCGCAGGTTGATCGTTCCGATCCCGTCAAAGACGGTAAGGGTCTCGGGCACCTTGAGACTCGATGCAAACCCCTTTGCGATATCGCCATCGCCGTTTTCGCCCCAGACCCGCACGAGACCGCCGGTCGTGATCCCGTACCCTGAGAGTCCCCCTCGAGCGACGTAGACGTAGTCAAAGGCGGTGTCTCGATGAACGGGGACGTCGAAGTAGGTGTCCGAGCTTCCCATGTGACCATCCCATGCCGCCGCTCCGGCTGCGCCACTGCCCCAGGTGTAGAGGTCTCCATTGCGCTTGAGCGCAGTCGCGGTGCTTCGCCTCCTGCGGTTTGGCGAATCTGTGTTTCCGCTGGCGCCAAGGTCGACGAACGCCCAGTCTGAGTCCGTTCCGATCTGCTGCAGCACGCCGACCGAATCGAAGGTGTCCGGCGGGAACATCGCGTCACCGAGTCCGAGCATCCCGTTCCCGTTGCTCCCAACCGACCACATCGTTCCATCGTCGCGAATCGCAACGACCGTGGACGAAGCCGCAGACGCGTAAAGCCACCCGTCGTCCGATCCGAGTTGGACCGGAAGCGCCGCAGAGAGTGCATTTCCGGTGGCGTCGCGGATGCCTCCCCACCACCAGAGCGTTCCGTCGCGTTTAATCCCTACGCTGAGACTGTGTCCCGCGTAGATCCTCCACCAGTCACTGTCGGTTCCGATCTGCGTGGGAACCGATGCTGTGCCAATGCTGGGGAAGTTGCCAAAGTAGAAGATGCGTCCATCCTCTTTGAGCAGGAGCGTGTGCGACTCACCCGAGCTCACGGCGGCCCAGTCGTTGTCAAAGGAGATCTGAGTGAACTGCGTGTGCGGCGACGTTGACACTCCATTGCCTAGACCCTCGATCAGATCCGGCCTGTGCCCAGAGGCCGCATCAATCCCCGCCGTCCAGAGTGTTCCGTTGCTTTTGATAATCGCACTCACGCTCGTGCCCGGTCCCAGGTTCTCCCGCCAGGCAAAATTGGGATAGGGATCGATGTCATCGTTTAATCGGTCGCCGTCGGTGTTCGCGAGATTTGGATTGGTGAACCAGAGTTCGATCTCCACCAGATCCGGGACGCCGTCCGCGTCGCTGTCCGTGCCACCGTCGTAGCGGTCGAGAGGATCGGTCCCCTGTAGCACTTCAAATCCGTCCAGGTGCCCGTCATCATCCGTGTCTGGATCGTCGGGATCGGTTCCCAGGGCTGCCTCCTCTGAGGCAGTCAGCCCGTCGCCGTCGGCATCGCCGATGCCGAGAGGGTTCGGGTCAACAGGATCGTTGAGGCCGTCGCCGTCGGTGTCCGCTCGGTAGGGGAGGGTTCCGTACTCAATCGCCTCCTGATAGTCGCTCCACCCGTCGTCGTCGGTATCCGTGTCTGCGATATCGCTTCCGTAGAGCAGCTCCTGACGATCGCCAAGCCCATCGCCGTCGGTGTCGGCCACGTACATGATGTAGACGACATCCTGTGCCTGCAGTCGGATATTGGCGAAATCGAGGTCTGTCTGGCCGCGATAGAGTCTGTTGCGTCGACTCCCTGTCTCCACGAAGCTGTGCAGAACGGTCCAGATTCGATTCGATCCCTGATCGTTCACGTAGGTCTGATTCGGTAGCACGCGGCTGTCGGTGATGCTGGTCAGGGTCTGGACGCCGCCGGTATCTCCAGTTGTGAAAGGAATCTGAAGGACATCCCGCATCACATCACCGAGCAGCACTCCGGGGTTTGCGTCGTCGATCCTGGTCGCAACGAGAAATTCGTACGCCGGGACCTGTGGTCCAAAGTCGATCACGATATTTGCAGTGCTGGTCCGGATCGTCTCGTTCTCAAAGCCAAAGGGGCGACCATCGAATCCCGAGATCTCAAACGTTCCAATCGCAAGGTTCAAGTTGCCCGAGTCTCGTAACAGCGCCTCGGCGGTTCCAAGATCGAGGTCGGCGAGAAAGGTGATCGGACCGGATGAGGTGCCCGGACTGAGCGTAAACGAGGGAAAGGTCGTCTGGCCTCGATCATACTCCAGATTTGCGACCGGTGAGATCGAACCCTGGCCGGAGGCTCCGCGCGGGATCTCATTCGCTCCCAGAATGATGCTGTCCACGGTGAAGGTCAGATCACCTTCGTTTCGAACCGTCACCGGAACGGCGACGTAGCCGCCGGAGGTGGCGATCTCGTTTGTGTCGGCGAAGCTTCGACCCTCTGCAAATGCTGCGCTGTTTGCTGTCTCCTGTGAGCTGGTCCATTCCAGACTCTGCTCACGGGTAGTCGTGCGTCCCACCGTCGCCTCAACGCTCACGGTAGCGGAGGGCGTAAGGCTCACCGTACTTTCGATTCCCACACTGACGCTCCAGGCATCCTCCACGGCAGTGCTCGTGGCGCGTGTCCGGCTCGTCGATCGGGTGGTCTCCCAGCCGGTCTGACTCTCGTTTGTGATCGTCGTTTCGCTTCCGGTCGTTGTCTCATAGACCAGGGCGATCGTTGGTGGTGCCTGGATATCAATGGAGATCACCGGTGTGTCTGCAATCAACGGATTAAAGGTGTACGGATCAACGACCGGGTCGAAGTTCCGGGTCACAATCTCGTTGAAGTCGCTGAATCCGTCGCCATCCGTGTCGGCGTCGTTCGGGTTCGTCCCGTACTGGGCCTCTTCGCTGTCGGTCAGTCCATCCGAATCCGCATCTCCCGGCGTCGCCGGAGCGGCAGGCGGCGCCTCCGGGTCGATCGGACCACCGAATATGCTTCCCATGAGATCACAGCCACTGACGACCAGGATGATCCCAGCCACCAGAACTCCCCTCCAAAATCGTCGACTTCGGGCTCTCGCTCTATCGTCGTCAGCGCGAACCGTCTTACCAGATCGAACCATCCAGACCTCCCCGCCACGGGCGCAGCGGGGCTCCCGTGAGTACCCAAACCTTACGGCGATGGTCAGAATCGATCGTACGGAGTTATAACTTCGAACGCGGATTATGCGACACGGCGGATGATCACTCCTGCGACCGTGATCGTCTGAACTGTGACGGCGTCATGCCGGTGACCTGCTTGAACGCCTGATTAAACGCTGTTTTTGAGTTGAATCCCGAATCGTATGCGATTTCGAGCAGGCTCTGACTTGGATCCCGTTCAATGAGCCCCGACGCATGGCGCACACGATACCCATTGATGTATCCCGAAAAACCCGAGTGAAGGTAACGGTTCAGAAGCTCAGAGAGTTGATGGACCGAGAGTCCAATCGCGTCGGCGAGCTCCCCCAGCTTCAGGCCGCTCTGGAGGTAGATCATCTCCGATTCCATTGCGTTGCGAAGTGTAGTGATTGCGGCGTCGACATCGATCTCTGCAAGATAGCTTCTGCCCTGCTCCGGGCGTTCGGCAGGAGGCGCCTCGGGCGGTTGTTCGGTACGGCTCAACCAGCTTTCTCTCGCCTCATCGGCCTGTGTCCGCATCAACTCTGAGAGGTGATGACGCCCAGCCTCGTCCGCGAGGGAGGCGAGCCTGGAGAACCCCGCCGCCACAGCATGGGGACAACGTGCCTCCTGCGCAGCGTCGACGCCCTCCTCGTACTCCGTTCGCGCCCGCTCCATCAAGCCTCGTGCGCGCGCCTCCTCGGCGACCAGATAGTGGAAGTAGCATCCATAGTTTGCCCTGCTCTGCGCCGCCCCGAAGAGTTTGCGCCGCATGAGGCCACGGGTGTTACGTCGATGACCCACCGCGGTAGCCGAGATTGCAGTGAGAAAGTCGTGCAGGATGCCCGTCGGCATCGCCGAGACTCCGGCCATCTGGCTCCATGACAGTGGAAGGAGGCTCGCAACTACATCAAGGCGACCGTACGCGAAGGCAGCAATCGCGCTCGTGATCCGGGCTGGCGTCTCGAGATAGTCGGTCGCCTCCGCTCCTTTTGAGTCGTAGTGCGGTCCGCGAAGCAACCAGGGTGATTCGGCACGCGAAAGGAGGTTCTCCGTTACCTGCAAAAGTGACTGCATCGCCGCGTCATGATCGCTTTCAATGCGACCGGGAGAGACGTGCGCCCTCACTTCGTCCGCGAGTGCGTGGAGGTTCTGTCCGGCAAAGAATCGATGAAGCAGCCTCACAAAGAGCGCGGCTATTTCAATCACTCTGTCGCCGACATCACGCGCGAGGAGGCGCGACTCCTCAAGACCGTCGTCGAGCTCGGCGTAGGGGTGGTAGTAGGTGAGTGCCGATCCGTTGAGGAAGAAGAGGCTTCGGCATCGAGCCTCGAACCGCGATGTATCCTGGAGCGCCCGCTGTGCGCGCTCGCTGTAGTGTCTTCCAGCCGAGGGGTTCGCCGCGGTGCCGCAGAGGAGGGCTGCGAGAAATGAGAGTGAAACCGGTGCTGCGATCGTGTCCGGCCGACGCTTCATAAAACGGACGATGGCGAGGCACACGGAAAGGGAGAGCATCGGATCCATTATGAAAGCGAGAAAGGTCGCGTGGGAGATCAACGCTTCCAGTACCGAGCTGAGGGGCGCGGGCTGATCGACTCGCTCTTCGGGAAGCCTCGTTGTTCCGGCAAAGATCACGCCAAGGAGCGCTTTGATGCGCGACGGTCGGGCCGGCAGTCGAACTCCAAAGCGCCGGAGAAACTGGCGGAGAGCCTGGTAGTGCGCTTCGTAGCGTTTTCCACCTTCGGATCGGCCGTCCAGGACTCGTTCGGGCGCAGTTCGGACAATCAGCCTGTATCGAAGCTCCTCTGCCTCTGCGACGGTTTGCGAGTCTGCGTGGTCGAGTGAGAGCCGGTTGAGTAGGTCTTCCGCCTCGTCTTCTCTTCCTGCAGAGATTAACGTCCTAATGAGCCTAAGAAGCGCCTCCGGAGGTGGGTCCAGCGTCGATCCGGTAGCGCTCCATGCACGGTCAAAGTAGATGCAGGCGATCTCGTCAGCCCCGGCGTTCTCCGCAGCGACCCCGGCACGAAACTGTCTCTTGAAGTAGCTCTGTGAGTCCTCCCCACCGGCCCGTGCCGCATGTTCTGCGACCTCGAACATCCAGCCCGGGCTCCACTCCGCGCCCAATACCTCCAGCGCGTCCGCGACACGTCGGTGCAGCTCCGACTTTTGCTCCTCCGATAGCTGCTCGTAGATTGCCGCCCGGATTGACGCATTCGCGAATCGAATCCGACCCACCGAACGACCATCGTACTCCGCCGCGACTACCCCAGCGTCAATCGCATCCAGGAGTGCCTCAGCTGTCTCCGAACTGCTCCCCTGCTGGAGTTGATGCAGCAATGAGAAGTCGAGGGGACCGCCCACAACCGATCCGATCTGCGCCATCGTCCTGGCGATCGATCCTGTCGGCAGTGAATCATCGATTGGATGAGGGCCGACACGGCGATCGTTGATGCCAACCGTGATCGATCCGACAAGGCGAAACCCGTTTGCTGACGGCACTATCGACTGCCTTCCCTCGCCCGATCCAAGTAGTTGCACTATCTCACGCGGTGTGACGACGGAGTCTCGAAATTCCAGGCTATCCAATACTCGATCCGGGTTGATGCCGGTGCTGTCCGCGATGATTGTGGCGCATTCCGAGTGGGTCAACGGCGCGAGCGCGAGATGGAGGTGGTCTGGCTCATCAATCGTCGGGAGCTGTGTGCCGGCAAGGAGGATCGTCAGGCCTGGGATTCGACGTCGGACGAGCGTTCGGAGTATTCCAAACGTCGCCGCATCGGCCTTCTCGCACCGGTCTATAAAAAGGACGGTTCGCTCCGTCGAGATCGCCAGAAGGAGTTCTTCGAGTGCGCTTCCGAGCCGTCGCGGATACCCGGATTCTCGAGGGTGCTCACTCTCGTCCAACGCTACCGCGATCGCAGTCGACACGGAGCTGAGCGCTCGAACTGCGGGTCTCGAGAGCGACACCAGAGTCGAGATCCGATCGGAATCTTGTCCGTCGACATGCCTGTTCCAGATGTATCGCTCTGCCGCCTCAACGAGCGCGGCGAGTGGCGCGTGGCCGGCCTCGGATTCAAAGCTACCGGTGAGAATCTGCGAACGCGAGAGTCGCGCTCTCTCGAGTGCCGCAGTGCAGAGCGATGTTTTACCGACACCGGGATCACCGCTGACGATCACCAGTGAAGGCCGTCCGTTCTGCAGAGCCTCGGAGAGCCTCGACAGCTCTGCCTCCCGACCCACCAGCATTCTTGAGATGAACGGCACATCAAGGCCGACGTGGCGAGCCAGGACCGGCTCCCCGCCGGCGTCTATACGACCCAACTCCTCAAGAACAGAACGCGCGCTCTGGTAGCGATCCTCCGGCTCGCGGGCGGCCATTGTGGAAGCGACCCGAGTCAGGTGTTCGCGCAGGGATCGCTCTTCGGTCCGTCCCACATTCTCCATGAGACCCTGCATCAGTCTGCCTGCGAGGTAGATGTCAATCCGTGCATCAGGCAGCCGATCCAGTTCCATCTCCGCAGCACCGTCCCAATGCGGTTGCGGCCTGCTTGCGCCAAAGCGAAACGGCAGAGAGCGCTCGAGGCTTACCATTGACCGCTCTCCGTTCTGCTCCTGGAAGACGGACGACGGGTCCAGGACGCTAAGAATCAGGCCGCTCTGATGAAGCGATCCGATCAGCTCCATCAAGGATCGTGCGAGTACCAGCACTTCTGAGATTGACTGCGGTGGTCGATCCAGAACAGAGACAAATGAAGCATCGGCGGCCGGGTGCCGGACCCAGAGATCTCCGTTCCAGGCAACGACCGACCATCCGTCGCAGCGCTCGAGACGTGTCACCACCTTGCGACGCAACGCCGCCAGCAGAGGGTCGGACTCATGTTCCGGCGATGCGAGCCGTTCCAGGACAACCGGGTTTCCGTCGCTACTCGTTGCTGAGAAAAACACAGCATGGTTCGGGCCCGAGAGAGGAATCAGGTTGTCAAAGTGTTCCGTTTCCATGTCGCCCCGCGAGCGTATAGCTCCACATAGAGGATACTGCGGTGGAGTTGTAGTGGTCCGTTGGGGTCAAGGCGAGTGTAGTGCCCCCGAGCCGGTACCTACCACACCCTCGTGGACGACTCGACTGAGATGCTTCTCGCGATGACCCACCACGTGGGCGAACGCGGCGGTAGGCGCGCGCCCGGTTCACATTCGAATCGTCTCGTCGATCGGCCGCGTCTCAGGTAGACTGGAGGTGCCTGATGGGAGACCCGCAGATGGTGTTGCGAGACGAGGATGTCCAAAGAATCGCCGAGTACGTGAAGCCGTGGATCTCAGAGAACGTTCGGACCGCTGTTCGAGATGCGGTCCCGAACCGGGTGAGCGGGCTCGACATTCCCCTGCTCGAGCGCATGGTCCGGGTGGAGGAAGAGCTCAAGTCCCAGCGCGAGCTTATGACGGTGAGGTTCGAGGCAATGGATCGACGATTTGATGCGACCACTGCGCAGATCCGCCGGACGGATTGGTTTATGGGCATTGGGTTCACGATCGTGACGGTTGCCGTGATGCTGGTCGGATTACTGCTGTAGACCTCGGCCTTACTCCCCCATTGGCGGTCCGCCAAGAATCTCAGTCAAGCGTGTTGAGAGTTCCTGAACGGCGTAACGATTTGCGAAGTAGATCGTGTTTCGATTGTCAGGAGTTTCTTCTCGGACGAGGCCGGCATCAACGAGCTGACGCATGTGTTTCGAGATCACTGATTTCGCGAGGCCTGTCTTCCTGACGATGTTCTGTCCGTTGAGCACCCCGTCGTAGAGAAACACCATCCGCAGGATGTCAAGGCGCGTTGGGTCGCCCAGCGCCTTTGTCGCAGCTATCGTGTTGTTCATTGAGTTAGTGAGGCGGTCGATCTGACCGGGTGTCCGGTCCGCGCGATAGACCAGGTGGATCTCGCCGCCATATACAAATGAGAATGCCCAGCTTGGGAGGTGCGACACGGCATAGAAGAAGAGGCGCTGGGTGGGGGTGTCAGGCGGCACCATATCCGGAAGGCGATCACGGTCGCTTACAAGCCGATAGAGTGCGATCGAGCCATGCTCCTTCGCATGCGTTTCATTGGCCACCTGGTTTGCCTGGATCTGCTCCTGGTTCTGCGGCCATTCGGCACGAAGGAGTCGGCTCCAGATCTCATCGATCAATCTGCAGTACTCACTCTTCAGCTCCGGACCGTACGCCGTCCAGCTCCCGCCGGGAAGCTGCGATCCGCGATCCATGATCTGCTTCGCGTAGTGAGCGTAGTCGCCAAAGTGCTCAAACAGATCCTTGAAATCCGCCCGCTCAAGCCTGTCCAGATCGCTCCCCATAGGCACGATTCGACCGAGTACATAGTGAAGGAACTGCGAGGGATCCATCGCCTCGAGCTTGGCGAGAAACTCCTCCACCGTGCCGCCTGGGCTCGTCCAAATCGCTACCTCACAGAGATCAAGCCCATCCCGAAACGGTCTGAAGGTTCTCGTGAGCGATTCCAGGTAGTTTGGCCCAACAATCTCACGAGCTCGCCTGACCCAGGGGTCGCTGTTCCAGCCCCGAAGGAGCGTGGTCATCGCGGAGACCGCGTTCAGAATGGGCGACGTTCGCATCTGCCACGCGAGATTGTCCGTTGACTCTTCCATCAGGCACAGCCCGGGATGTGGAGCCCGGATGTCTCCTCGCAGCCGGATTCCACGGGCCTCACCTGCCCCTCGATTCGTCGTCCAATCTCAATGAAGTAAGTTCCTATCGTGTTGAGGAGCCGCGCCAGCGGATGTCGCCTCCCAGCGGTGCGACGATCTCGCATCCGGTCTGCGTCCGTATGATATCCGTTCAACCTCTCGTGAGCGACCACTCTTGCCTCGTACTCTGTTGTGAACATCTCCGCCTCCTTCGTTCTACGGTTTCATAATCGTAGAACTATACATAGGATAGTACCAGTTACACAGTTCGTCAACTGTAGAACTAAAAAAATGAGAAGTTTCAAAATGCTTCCGGACAGGGCAATTCGAGAGAGGAGCTCAGTTCCACTTCTGCTTCCGCGTTGTTTGATGAATTCGACTGGGAGTCTGGTCACCGATGTCGCCCGGCCGTGGACCTTTGCGTCCTACACCCAAGACCAGCCCCGCCGCGACCGCGGTCGCGATGATTCCGGCGCTCATCGGATCGTAGAACGAGCCATGAATGGGGAAGAGTTGCCACGAGAGGTTTGACATTGCGTGAAAGAGCGTCGCGCTGAGGGTGCTTCCTCCGGTTAGACCAAAGAGGTAGACGATCATGACGCGGTGTGCGGTCGTCTTGACGGCCCACCAGAGGATAAACGAGGGATCTCGGCCAGCCTGAAGAAGGGGTATCACGTGCCAGACAATCGTGACCGCGGACAAGATCAACGCGGCCTTGAGATAGCCAAAACGATCTGCCAGCGGCCGGGTCGCAAAGCCGGACCACCCGATTTCTTCTGCAGCGGCGCCCACCAAGAAGAGCGCAAAGAGTGGTGCGATCCGTCCCGGCTCAATCTGAGGAAGCGGCACTTCAGTTCCTGCAGCCCGAAGCCAGAGGAACGAGCCGAGAAGAACCATCGGCGGAGTGAGCGTTGCTGTGATGTGCCAGCCGATCCCGGTTCCGGCCGTCAGAAGTAGCCTGCGGCTGCCACTCCGTCTCGCCATTACCATTGCGGCGATTGCCGGCGCCACGACCATGCCGGAACTCACCGGGAGCCGCGGTAGGACTTCAGCTTGCGCCAAGTGCCCGAGAACGTAGAACGGTATGCTGAGCAGGATGGTGAGGAGAAAGAACCGGAGAAGCCCGGTCTCATCCCGTATTGAGTACCTGTCTGTATGATTCGTTTTCATGCTCTGGTATGGTCGCCCGAGCAGGCGCCACCGGCTATGCGAATAGACACCACATTGCATACGTGATTCCACGTACGATGATTCGGCGTCACACGCATTGTCTGTAGAAGCTTGGTGACGCAGATTTGGGAGATGGAGAGACGCAACGTCTATCTGAGGCGAGCAGACAGTCACGATACTCCGCACATTCATGCGCTCCTGTGCGAACCCGAGGTATATCGCTATCTCACTGACGGTGTGGCTCCGTCTATTGCCGCCTCCGCTCAATGGGTCCGGAACGCCGACGCCGTGGGGCATTCGGCTGCCGGCATCTGGGTGCTTACCAACAACGGCGAACAAGTTCTGGGGGTCGTACGACTCGAGTCTTCGGACGCGGCCGAACTTGAACTCACCTATCTCCTGCACCCGAGTGAGTGGGGACGAGGATGTGCGGCCCGGATGTCACACACCGCGATGATCTCGGCATACGCAGATCGTGGAATCCGAACGATCTGGGCCGGTACCGACGAGGCAAACATGGCTTCAGTTGGCGTTATGCGACGATTGGGTATGTCGTTTCGAGGGCATGTGGAGTATCCACTCGGGCCTGGAGTAGAGTACGAGATGCATTCCCGCTTGTTTGACGCTGGGCGCATCGAGCCCCTGGAGATCCGGTGATTTCTTCTATGCAATCGTCAGAAGCCAATCGAATCGACCCGGAGGACCTGAACCTCTTTATGATGTGCGAGGAGCCGGACCCGAGCGCCTTCTCCAGGCTCCCTGCGGGCTATCACGTACGAACGTGCCGAGAAGATGAAGTGGAGATCTGGAAAGCGTTTCCATTTGACGATCCGGCTGATGCGGAGACCTACTCCGGGATGATGGAGGGCTATCTGCGTGACGTGTACGCACCAAAAGGAAAGCAGTTCTTTGACGCCTGCCTATTCATGTGCAACGACCAAGACTATCCCATTGCGACCGGGTTCCTCTGGCGAACGATGGACGCCTTCACGACGCTTCATTGGCTCAAGGTTCGCAAGAGTGAGGAGGGGAAGGGACTCGGGCGCGCATTGCTCACCCGGATGATTGAGGGCCTCCCATCCGATCAGTTTCCGATCTACCTCCACACGCAACCGGGGAGCTATCGTGCGATCAAGCTATACGCAGATTTTGGCTTCCGTCTCCTGACGAATACCAAGATCGGCTCGCGGATGAACCATCTTGGGTCGGCGCGGCCATATCTGAAGCGGATGATGGGGTCCGAGCTCTACGGTCGGCTTCGGGAGCGTGCCGCCCCGGACTCCTTCCTCCACCTCGTCACGGATGATCCGGCGTGTCGGTTCTGAACGCCCGCCCTCTCAGTACTATGTCCCCGTGATCGTTCTCCTCAGCCCTTCAAAGACGCAGGACTTCGAAATCGAAGCCGATCTTCCTTCCGGAGTTCACGGCTCCAAACCGCGGCTCTTGCCCAACGCACGCCTCCTAATGGACTCGCTTCGTCAGCTCTCCGATCGCGAGCGGCTACGTTGCCTTGGAGTCCCGAGCGGGCGAGCCAATGCTGTGGCAGAGGCGCTTGCCTCTTGGAGCGGGACCGGGATCAACGGGCGACCCGCGGCGTTCGCCTACACTGGCGAGACGTACCGGGGACTCGCGATCCGTTCGTTCGAGAAGCACGCATTGGACTCTGCAAGCGAACGTCTCAGGATCCTCTCCGCGCTCTACGGGGTCCTCGCGCCACTCGACGTGATCGAACGTTACCGGCTCGACTTTGGCTGCTCACTGCATGTGAACGGATCACGCTCTCTCTACCAGTTCTGGCGAGGCAGAATCACAGAAGCCCTGGTGAGAGATATCACCAATAGTGGTTCCCGCGCCGTGTTGAACGTGGCATCTTCCGAGTTTTCTCGCGCAATCGATCTTGATGCACTCGGAGTGCCTGTGATCTCTCCGGACTTTTATCAGCGCAATGGCACATCGCTCAAGCGGATCACGGTGTTTAGTAAGCAGGCGCGCGGAACCATGGCGCGCTGGGCTGTCGACCGGTCGGCCAACGATCCCGCGGATCTCAAAGAGTTTTGCGAAGACGGGTATCAGTTCGATCCTGCCCTGAGCGCTCCGAACGCACCTGTCTTTGTTCGAGACACTCCCGCATAGGTTATCCGCGATCGCTGACCAATGACGGTCAGATTCAACGAGTGGAGAGGTGCATCGGGCTTGAGTTCACAATCGGTCCGTTTCCTGTGACTCCGGTTCGCTTGCTGCTCGAAGGAGCCATCGCAGAACCCACGTCTCGCGCCTCGTCCACCTTGGGGCACGCTCTGGATCGGCCAGGAGTGATTCGTTGGTCCGAATTGCTTCCTCTACCGTCACCCATTGAGGCGTGAACTTCAGGTCCGATTCGTAGGAGTCGAGCTTCTGTGCTCCCTTGGCGTTCAAGGCTGCGACCGTGCCGTAGTAGTATGAATCCATCATAAATACCGATGCGCCCGGCTGCATCGCCTCACCGTACTCGCGGACTCGCCCGATGAGCCAGAGCGACCCACCGATCTGCTCGCCGGTCTCTTCCTTCACCTCCCTCACCAACGTTTGTTCGTGAGTCTCGTTTGATTCGGTTCCACCGCCTGGGAACTTGTAGTCTCCATTCACCGGTGAATAGACCATCAGAAGTCTGCCGTTGCGTGAGACGACTCCGCGAATGGCGGTTCGCACAACGTCTGGTTCAACGTCGTCATCGACCGGGATTCGATAGATCGTGTGCTCGAATGGTTCAGTCACGCGCAAGATTGTCTCCGTCCGCTACCTGGGCTTTGATGGCGACGCCCCGACGACAAGTTCGAGGATGCCTCCTTGAACGAGCTCCTCATGTGTGATCCAGATCGAGTCGAGTTCTCTTCCGTTCCAGCGTGCCTCGTTTGTGTAGCACGCATGCGCGTGGTGGTGGGGCGATTCAATGATGATGGACTCGCCGGGATAGTAGTCCCGGTTGAGATGGATGGTGACCCTGTCAAAGAGCGGACACCCTATCTCCCACTGCGGGGTTGGGTCACATCCGGCGTGAAGATCAAAGAGTCCGATCGACATCAGAACGTTGAGGCCGCCCATGAGGCCCTGATCCTCGTCGCCCCCAAAGCCCCCATAGGGCGTGATTCCACTCTTGCACTCGGTGACAACTCGCCACGTCCAGTATTGGGCGAGATGCGGAAGACCAAGATGGTTGAATACGTGCGCCATCCCGGTAGACGGCTGGTTGCCATACTCAACGGTGCTGAGCTCGTGCTTGGCGTGTGGTGTGCAGAAGTGTGTTGGGATTGCCGCGACAAAGTCAGCATCAAGTGCCGCCGCGGCGACGTCGACGCCGCCCAACGCTTCTGCGAGTTCGGGAATGTTGTGTGGAACCCAGAAACGATAGTGATGGGCATTCCCCTCTTCCCA
>JANQQY010000394.1 GCA_028284845.1 Spirochaetales bacterium | reverse complement strand
GGGTATCTCCGCATTGTGGATGTTCCGCCCGAGCGCCTGAACCATCGCCGGCAGCAGATCCAACGCCAGAGCCTTCTCGAAGACAGCGCTCAGATTGATCGTGGAGCCCTCCGCGCCTTTCTCCACGATCTAGAGTACCCGCGACTCTACCTCGACTTCGAGGCGACCAGCACCGCTCTTCCGCCGTTTGACAAGGTTCGGCCTTGGGAACACGTGCCCTACCTCTATTCACTCCATCGTGACGACGGGCGAACAGTAAGTCATACCGAGTTCATCGCGGCTCCGGGCACGGACGGACGACGGGCGATGGTCGACCGGCTTGTCCACGAGCTTGGACCGTCCGGAAGTATCGTCGTCTACAGTGCCGGCTTTGAGCGTGGCGTCCTGTCGCGACTTGCGGAAGTCGTTCCGGAGCATAGCGACGAGCTCGCTTTGATCCAGGGTCGTATCGTCGACCTCCTGACGCCGTTCTCCGACTTTGCCTTCTATCATCACGAGCAGCGTGGCAAAGTCAGCCTGAAGACGGTCCTCCCCATACTGACCATGAAAGACTACTCACAGGAGGCGATTCAAGACGGCTACACCGCGAACCTCGCCTATCGCTTTCTGAGTGATCGCGCACTGCAGGGTGTGCCCGTCGCACATGAGGCCACCTTGCTTCACGAGCTTCGGAGCTACTGCAGAATGGACACTCGCGCGATGGTTGAGATCGTGGCCGAGCTTGAGAAGATCGCGGACATCGCCTAGGTCTTGCGTAGGGAGATGAGACAAAAAAAGGCTGCCCTTTGCAGGGCAGCCTCTCTTCGCCTTTGTTAATCGTACTACTTAGCGACCGGTGACTCGGAAGTCTCCGAAGCTCACAGCAAGGCTGTTCGTGCGGAAGCTAACGTAGTTTCCGCGAAGCACGGACGGCTCAACGTCGAAGTAGAACCAGGTGCTCGGGTTGGTCGGATCCATGACAAGGATGCGGCCGGTGTCGTAGTTGACGCGGATCTTCATGGGAACCTGGGCTCCAAGAAACTGATCAAGGTCTTCAAGGCCAAGGTCAACGCCAATCGTGGCGAGTGCAGCCTGAATGTCAACATTCAGCGGAGTGAGCTCCATGTTCGCGTTTGATGTACTCTCGTAGACCTGTGCGCGGAATCCAAAGTGCTCATCCATCGATTCCTGCATGGTCTCGGCTCGAGTGTCGAGGTTCAGCCAGAGCAGGTACGAATCGCCGGCACCCCATGCGAGACGACCCAGCGGTGGGTTTTCAACGCCGACGTGAATGCCAAATCCGCCGTGAAGCTGACCCGTCGCGAGAGAAATCTGATCGGCAAAGCCTCCCGCCTCGTAGCGAACGTTGAATGCGATCTCAATCTCGCCCGTCTGCGGCACCATGCGATCAATTCGAGCAAGGCCGGTTTCCGTGTCCCGCTGGATCAGCAGGCCACCGCGGATGCCCCACTCACCAAAACCAGGAACCCAATCGCCAATCGTCTCAAAGTCATCATCTACAAGGACCTGAGCACCAAGCGCGAGAGGGAGAAGCATGAGCAGCGCCGCGAAGATGAGGGCAACCTTCTTCATATCCTATCCTCCTAGCAGAAATACTACCTTTGTCAGGTAAAGTGTGAATGCGAGTATAGCATACTCTTGTGTCCACGCAACCTCAACCGCATAACAGAGCAATAGCGGCAAGTAAGATGAGATTTTCGTTATAATCCGATGATGCAACGATTTGCTGCCGCTCGCCTTCCTCGTCTCTTGTTCGGCGCAGACCGAATCACAGAGCTTTCCGGTGTCGCGCATGAGATGGGTATTGATCACCTTGCGCTCGTCGCGTCGCGGTCGCTTTTTTCAGATGAGGAGCTGCGACGGGGTCTCGCTGATCACCTTCGCGAGGGTCGCTTCGACCTCTCTTGGTACCGCTACGACAGGCTGCCCGGTCGCGACTCGAGTTCCGTTGACGCCGTCATGGATCCGGTCCGCGGGCCTCACCACGAGACGTCTCCAGAGGTGGTCGATGCGATCAGCGCAGATCTCGACTCAGTGATCAGATCGGGTCGGTCGGTGGCTGTGGCCGGAATCGGCGGGGGAAGCGCCCTCGACACCGCGAAAGCAGTCGCCGCCCGGTGCGTGGAGGATCGGCCGATCAAGGAGTATCTCGAGGGCGTGGGAACGCTCACACCTTCCGGCCGTCGGTTGGCGCTCATCGCCGTTCCGACGACCGCCGGCACCGGCTCCGAGGCGACAAAGAACGCCGTTCTCTCGCAGCCGGGACCGGAGGGGTTCAAGAAGTCGTTGCGCCACGAGGCCTATGTGCCTGACGTCGCACTC
>JANQQY010000392.1 GCA_028284845.1 Spirochaetales bacterium | reverse complement strand
CTCTTCGTTATCATCCGCGAGCCCCAGAATCATCACGAACTGTTCAGCACTGACCGGATGGACGTAGCCGTGCCCGTCCGTTGCCTTCTCCAGCGCGTCGCGTATTGCGACTCGTTCTGATTCCGGCCCAACAGGATCGGTGCGGACGATCATCGCTCGGTAGCACGGTGAGTCGAGCGGAAGAAAGCGCGAGAGCCCCATCTCCCGAGCCTCGCCATCGGTTCCAAACCCTCTGAGAAGTCGCTCTACGAACCCTGCAAGGGCGAGTGATCGATGGTAGGCGAGAGAGCGCTCCAACTCGTGAGAGTGATCGAGCGTCTCTGCGAAGCGTCGCTCCAACTCACGAAGGGGATTGGCCGACGGTCGAGGCGGTCCGACGGTACCAAGCTTGCCGAACATGGCATCAATGGGTTTTGCCGTTCGTTGGGCGAGAATGACCGCCGCGACGAATCCGGCAACTGCGGCGATCACAACAGTGGCGAGCGCAAGTAGCGCGGCTCCCTGCACCGATCGTAGGAGCTGTGCAGTGGGGACGTGGGCTTCATAGACAAGACCCGAGGGGCCGACGGTGCCGAATGCCACCATCGCGCGATCCGGCCCGGTTGCGCTACCGTACCTGATGAGCTCTCTACCGGAGGCGTCGCTTACGACCACGTTGCCGGCCGCAGGGTCAACAACGACCGTCTCAAGGATTGATCTTATTACGGCGGGGTCGACGAAGTAGAGCGCGTAGACCGGGCGTTCAGGCGGGATCGATACGCTTGCGACGACCGGCAGAATCTGTTTGGCGCCGTCGCGGACATGGACAACTGCCTCGGGGTAGTAGCTCGTTGTCGCAGTCCGCGACAATCGCGCGCCGCTTGCGGGAAAGAACGCCGCCATCCACTGCTCGAAGTCGTACCCGTCGAACCTCACCCGATTTGCGTAGAAGAACCGGGCCTGTTCGGCGACGTGTGCGCTCACGATCAGGGAGCTGCTCTCAAAGAGGAGGTAGAGCTCATCGATGATGCTGTGGGAGAGCGATGTGACCGTGAGATCGCGTTGGAGCTCGTAGATGAGTCGGACGACATCTCCATCCAGCCGTCCGACGTGGTGCTTGAGTTCGAGCACACGGGGATCAAGCGCGAGCTGTCGAGAAATCGTCTCAATGTCTTCAAGGTATGTCTCAACAGATTCCGCCGCGTGCTCAAGAACACTTCTGCTGGAGCTCTCAACGTAGCGGACGAAGGTCTGCCCGATTCGTAAGAAGCCGATAACCATCAAGACGAGCGGAATGCTGAACGCCAGAACGTATGAGCGCGCAAAGCGCCTGAGGCTCCCTGACCAAGGAGTGCCCTTCACGCGTAAACGGTAGCATGCGCCACATGCCCCCGCAATCTGAAATCCCGGTTCAAGGGGGCAGCAATTTGTCTGTGAGTCCCGATTCTTGTCCTGTCGCCCTCTGATCGCGGCCGGCAAGAATCGAGAAAATCTGCAAGTATCGTCTCTTTACGGCAGCTGTGGCCCGACTGATACTGCAGCTCCGTGAGCAACCACAAGGGTGTCCATTCGCAGACCCTCTCATCGGCTTCAGCCGGCACAGTAAATCGGTCTGCGCGACTTGGGCATCGGATTGCAATCAATTGGGAGCTCTACCTGCTCCTGCTTCCCGCCCTCATCTATATCGTTCTCTTTCACTACGTCCCCATGTACGGTCTTCAGATAGCGTTCAAGCGGTTCTCCGCTGCGCTCGGAATCGGCGGAAGCCCATGGGTCGGGTTCCAGTACTTCGAGCAGTTCTTCAACAGCTTTTATTTCTGGACGGCGATTCGCAATACGATCCTCATCAGCCTCTACCAGATAGCCGCCGCCTTCCCGGCGCCGGTGATCCTCGCACTTCTGCTGAACAACCTTCCCTCCCGTCGCTACCGGAAGACCGTTCAAATGGTGACCTACGCTCCGCACTTCATCTCCACCGTGGTTTTGGTCGGGCTGATCCATATCATGCTCTCTCCTACCACCGGGGCGGTGAACAAGGTCATTGAGGCACTGGGCGGTGAGGCGATCTTTTTTATGCAGGAACCTCAGCTCTTCAAGACGATCTACGTCTTCTCCGGGATCTGGCAGAGCACGGGATTCAACAGCATCGTCTACCTCGCTGCGCTCTCTGCGGTCGACCCGCAACTGCACGAGGCCGCAATTGTTGATGGTGCGACGAAACTCCAGCGCATCCTGCACATTGAGATTCCCGCAATCATCCCGACGATGCTGATTCTCCTCGTCCTTGATGTTGGACGTCTGTTCACCGTTGGCTTCGAGAAGGTCTATCTGATGCAGAACGATCTGACGGTCAATGCCTCCGAGATCATCGCGACCTATGTCTACCGCACCGGCATCCTGCAGGGTCGATTCTCGATCGCGACGGCCGTGGGGCTTGTCAATGCAGTCGCGAACTTCACGATGCTCTTTCTCTTTAATCGGTTTGCCCGCAAGGTGGGGAAGGTGAGCCTATGGTAGGGACGGCCTCCTCCATACGGTTCTCATCGGCCGATCGCCTCTTTCACGGCTTCTCCTATGCTATCCTCACGCTGATTCTGCTTACCGTTCTCTACCCCCTCTACTTCGTCGTGATCGCCTCGTTCAGTGAGCCGACGGCGGTGGCGCGTGGCGAGACGCTCCTCTGGTTCTCTGAGTTTGGCCTGGACGGCTATCAGGCACTGCTTGAGAACAGGCAGATCTGGCGGGGCTATGCCAACTCCTTTGTCTATTTGTTCCTTGGTACAACACTCAACATCGTCGTTACGATTCCCGCTGCCTATGCCCTCTCTCGCAAAGACCTCGTTGGGCGGGGTGCGATTATGGGCATCTTCGTCTTCACGATGTTCTTCAACGGCGGGTTGATTCCGACCTACCTGCTCGTTCAATCCCTCGGAATGGTGAATACGATCTGGCCGGTCGTGATTCTCCAGTGCGTCAACGTCTTCTACCTCATCATTGCGCGCACCTTCTTTGAGTCGACGATTCCGAGTGAGCTCTGGGACTCCGCGCGGGTGGACGGATGCACGAATACTCGATTCTTCGTGCAAATCGTGCTCCCCGTGTCCAAGGCGATCGTCGCGGTCATGACGCTCTACTACGGCGTGTTTCACTGGAACCAGTTCTTCATTCCTTTTATCTACCTGCGCGACACGGAGCTCTATCCGCTCCAGGTTGTGCTGCGACAGATTCTGATTCTTCATCAGGCGCTTGCCGAGATGTCGGAGGGAATCGCCTCAGCAGCAGAGAGGCAGCGGATCGCGGAGACCGTGAAGTATGGGGCGATCATCGTGGCTTCGGCACCAATGCTCATCCTCTATCCGTTTGTGCAGCGGTTCTTCGTCAAAGGAGTCTTGATTGGTTCAATCAAGGGGTAGCAAGGCAAGAGCGGTCCGTTGGGCCGACGAAAAAATATCGCAGGAGGTTTTCTATGAGAGACCAGATCAATCGGGCATTCACGATCCTCGTGATGCTCCTCGTGGTAACCGTGGCGGGCGTCGCGACCGGCACCGAGGAGGCCGGAACCGGCTCAGCGGGCCTGGACGAGATCGGGTTTAATGCCACCGGCATGCCGATTGTCGACGAGCAGGTGACCATTCGGGTTGCGGCGGTCGACTTC
>JANQQY010000390.1 GCA_028284845.1 Spirochaetales bacterium | reverse complement strand
AAAGTCGACGATACGGTAGTCGTAGCCGGCGAGCGGAAAGGTCGTGTTTGCGACGAGCGCTGAGGATTCAGGAATCCAGGGCCGTCCATTGCGAACCTCGTCGATGGTAGGACTCCCACCATCCTGCCCAACGGCAACGGTCGAAATCACGATCAGAAGAACAGCTGCAATCCCACAGATTGATCTCATACACACCTTCATAGCGCTATTGTGGCCGTCCACGCGATCGCACCGCAAGCAAGAGAACCATAGTGCGTCAAACCTTTTTGTTTCGGGCGTGCTCCTGATGACCATCAGGAGGGCGCCGCGAGGCAAAGAAGAATCTTTACATACATACAAAATGTATCTATAATGACGCGACCTGATCATTGCGTGCAGGAGGAGAGATGGCCGGTGAACTTACACGACACTTCGGGGAGAATCTGGCACGACTGCTGGCCGATCGGTTTGAGGCGGCGTGGCCGGAATTTCCTCGTCGGTCCTTTCTGGAGATGAGCCCCTCTCTGGAACCTCTGCCGCTCATGAAACGGGTAGAACGGATCGCGACCGGCCTTCGCGACGCACTCCCGGATGAGCCAACGGCCGCATGGGAGATCATGCGATCCGTGCTGCCGGAACCCCTCGGACCAAAAGGGAAGACCTTTGTTGACGGCTACTGGATGCTGCCCCTCGCGGAATACTGGACGCTCCACCAAGAGACGCACGACCCGCTGGCACTTCTGGCACTCGAGGCGCTGACCCAGCGCGGCACCGCTGAGTTCGCCATCCGCTCAATTATCGATCGGTCTCCGGCTCTCGCGCTCGAAACGGCGCGGCAGTGGGCTCGCCACGAGAGCTTTCACGTCCGGCGCCTCGCCTCAGAGGGCACCCGCCCTATTCTTCCGTGGAAGGGGAAGCTGAGTATAGAGCGGAAGTACGCGCTCGCGTTTCGCGAGATCGCAGAGTCGCTCCTGGGAGACGAGTACGCCTACGTACGACGATCGGCGAAGAATCACCTCAAAGATTGGAAACGAATCGAGCCGTAGAACGGAACTCTCGACCCAGGGAGGATGAGTGAAGATCGACGACTGCGGCGGTCACTCGGACGTGTGCTTGTGGGCGTACTCACTGATCCGAGCGATCTTGGGCTCGCTTCGTCCTCCCGGGACATAGGAGTGCGACAAGAACTCCCGAACCAGCGTACGGGCGAGCTTGGGTCCGGTGACCTGTGCACCAATAGCGATGACGTTTGCGTTATTGCTGAGACTCGCCCGCTCAGCCTGATAGGCATCGGTGACGAGCGCGCAGTAGATACCCGGAACCTTGTTCGCGGCGATGCTTGCGCCCAAGCCTGTGCCGCACAGAACAACGCCTCTCTCGTATTCACCGGCGGCCACCGCCTCGCCAACCGCGATCACCACGTTAGCGTAGATTGGATCGTCAGACCCAAGATCAGTGACCTGATGACCCAGGGCGGTCATCTCGTCGATCAACTCACGTTTTAGATCACCTGCGTTTGGGTCAGAGCCGACTGCGATCTTCATTCGCAGAGCTCCTTCATCGCCGTTCCCATCGCGTCGAGGAGGAGGTAACAGCTCGTTGCGCCCGCATCAAGGACCCCGCGCGAACGCTCACCAAGGCGAGCAGCTCGTCCGATCTTGGCGACCATCTCTTCCGTAGCGCGCCATCCCCTCTCGGCTGCGGCAACGACCTTGTCCACCGTAACGCTCAGGGGCTGGCCCGAGTCTGCGAACTCACCC
>JANQQY010000338.1 GCA_028284845.1 Spirochaetales bacterium | reverse complement strand
CGGTGATCTCATAGTCGATCCGTGTCTTCGTCCGCGCTGCCTCGTTGGCCTTCACTGTGTACCCGCCGTCATGGTCGTCCATCGAGACCCGAACTGCCGCAAGGCGTTCTTCGGCCTCCTCCTCAGTGGCGCCCCAGCAGCTGATGTGGGCCACAGCGTGGACTTGATCGCCATCAGTCCCGTTTATCGTGACGTCTCCCCAGGAAGCGGCAACTTTGAGATTGTCCTCGCCGCCCGAACCTGAGAGCGTGACCTCGCCGTCCTTCTGGACTTTGCCCATCCGGCGGCCGATGTCGCTGAACACTTCGAAGTTGAAGTCGGTGCCCTCAAAGGCGTCCTTCACCGTTTCGCTGACACCTTTCACGGTCTCCCGAATGGCACCCATCGTCGAACGGAGGGTGTCCTTCAATCCCGAAAGGTCGAAGTCAAAGCTAAAGCCCGAGTCGCCGGATCGCGACGATGAGTCCTCACTCTCGTTCTCATGGTCGACTACGACATGGACCGAAGGCGGACGCACGCCATGCACGTGCCTGCCGGTGGAACGGCCATGAGGGCGTGTAGCCGAGTCCTCATCTCTGCCGCCCTGCTCGGCCGTGAACCCGGAGGCATCCTCGTTCTCAGGCTCGTTGAGGACATCGAGGAGAGCGTCGGCCTCTTCAACAGTGATCTTCCCCTCTTGCAACATCTTCAGAATCATTGAGCGTTCGTCGTTCACCTCTCCCTCCTACTCGTTTAAGTCTTTGAGCGCCTGGACCGCCTCTTCCGGCTTCATCTCGTTGCGTTCGAGTGCGGTGAGGATCTCCACCCGCGTCATCTTCTCTTCGTCTTCACCAAGGCCAAGGTTGGCAACGACCTTGTCGAGCCTACTGCGCACCGTCGGGTAGGAAATGCCGAGTTCTCGCTCGACTTCCTTGATGTTCCCGCGGCACTTCAGAAAGGTCTCGATGAATGCAACTTGATCCTCCGGCAAGGTGGCGAGCCGGGAGACGCTGAAGTTCCCCACCACCGCTGTGCCGCAGTTGTTGCATCCCAGTCGCTCAATGCGAAAATCGGTGCTGCCGCAGGCTGGGCATTTGCTGACTCTGAGCTCCATCACTGCCTCCGCGAATCATACTAACGCTCGATATTGAATATATCAATGCACAATGTTTATTAATTGCCCTTTCGAGGGGAGAAACATTGACTTTGGTGATTCGGAACCGCGAAGCGGTTGAGTATGGCGTCGGCCCTGCCCACTCCTTGCTGCTTTGGCCTATACTGCGGGACATGGAGCGCGGATTCGCGGACATCATTGACATTCTCCCCCGCTACGAGACGCAGATTGCTGAGCTGTCGGAGATCATGCTCGCGAACCTCGTCATGATCGCGGAGACGCCGGCACCCACCTTCTCCGAACGACGGCGAATGGAGTTCCTGCTCGAACGCTACAATGAGTACGAACTGCAGAACTGCTCAACCGATGAGGCGGGCAATGCGCTCGGGATTCTCCCCGGCGAGGTTGGCGATCGAAACATCCTACTCGTCGCGCACATGGATACACTCTGGCCGGAGGGCGACGACCACACCGTCACCATTCAGCCTTCACACGTCTTTGGCCTGGGCATTGGCGATAACAGCCTTGGGGTGGCGAGCATGGCGACGCTGCCGCTGATTCTGCGCGAACTCGGCATCAAGCTGGACGCAAATCTGATCTTGATGGGCTCCGCCCAAAGCCTTGGGAGAGGCAACATCCAGGGGATCAGGTTCTTCCTGGACAATACCGACGTGCCGATCTCCGCAGGGCTCTGCGTGGAGGGCACCCGACTCGGGCGACTCTCCTACAGCTCGATCGGAATGCTTCGTGGCGAGATCCGCTACGACCTCCCGGACGAGTACGACTGGACGCGATTTGCCGCCGGTGGCGCCATCGTCAATATGAACGAGGTCATCAATCGCGTTCTGGAGATTCCCCTGCCACGCCGTCCGCAAACCACAATCGTCTTTAACTCGATTGAGTCGGGAGCCGGATTCAACATGATCCCTACCAAGGGCTCGCTCCAGTTCGAAGTCAGGAGCGAGAGTGGCGCGATCGTTCAGGAGCTTGGTGAAACGATCGAGAACATCACCGCGGAGGTGAGTTCGCGAACCGGCACGGATGCCTCCGTCGAGGTACTCGCTCGGCGGGAGCCGGGCGGTGTGAGCTTCAGTCATCCGCTGGCGGCAAGTGCGCGGTCGATCATCAAGTCGCTCGATGTGAAGCCCCGGATCACGCCGAGCACCTCAGAGCTCTCCGCCTTTATTGACAAGGGCATTCCGGCCATCACCATCGGGATCTCTACCGGTGAGGATCTCAATGAGCCCACTGAGAAGGTGGAGATTGCACCCATGACACGCGGGCTGCAACAGCTTCTTGGTCTGATCCTGGCAATCGACAGAGGATACACTGATGAATCTCAATGAGTGGCTCAAGAACAACACCTACCACCACTCGTCGTTTCGTGACCTGAAGGCGCTTGTAGAGGCGAAGGAGAAGGCGGGCCTCACGATCAGTCTCTGCATTCCCACGCTGAACGAAGAGAAGACGATTGGCAAAGAGGTCGTAATCTTCCGGAGTGAGCTTCAGCAGCGCTACCCGCTCCTGGACGAGATCGCGGTCATCGATTCAGGGAGCACCGATCGTACCCTTGAGGTCGCCGCCGGCTTTGGCGCCGATACCTACCTCGCGAGCGACATCATTCCCACGCTTGAGAGCAAAAAGGGAAAGGGAGAGAACCTCTGGAAGGCGATCTACCAGCTCAAGGGCGACATCATTGTCTACATCGATGCCGACATCAAAAACATCCACCCTCGCTTTGTGTACGGCCTTCTTGGGCCGCTCATTCACCGCAAAGAGGTGAAGTACGTCAAAGCGTTCTACGATCGGCCGCTCGCCTTCAGCCAGGGCATTCGGCCGTCCGGTGGCGGACGCGTGACGGAGATTCTGATCCGGCCTCTCTTCTCGCTCTTCTTCCCCGAGCTTACGGCAATCGTCCAACCGCTCTCCGGCGAGTACGCCGTGCGACGCGAGGTACTTGAAGCGATCCCCTTCCCCATCGGCTATGGTGTGGAGACCTCCCACCTCCTGGACGTCTACTCGCGCTGGGACATGAGCGCCTTCGCCCAGACCGACCTCGACCAGCGCGTACACCGGAACCAGGCGACCCGCAGCCTTGGGAAGATGTCCTTCGGCATCCTTCAGACCTTTCTCTCCCGGCTGCAACAGCTGGAGGTCATTGGCACGCTTCCGGAAATGAGCACGATCCTCCGGCAGTTTCAGGTGAAAGAGAAAGAGCAGCTCTTTGAGACGGTCGAGCACGCGATCGTAGAGGAAGAGCGGCCACCCATGATCA
>JANQQY010000313.1 GCA_028284845.1 Spirochaetales bacterium | reverse complement strand
CTTGAAGGTGCGGAGAAGTCGCTCTACGAGTTGATCTGGAAGCGGACGCTCGCGAGTCAGATGGCCGAGGCGAAGAAATCGTCTGTGACGGCGAAGGTCGTGGCCGGCGAGTCGACGGAGAAGGAAGCGGTGTTCACAGCGACGGGAACGCGCATCGTCTTCCCCGGCTACATCCGCGTCTATGTAGAAGGAAAGGACGATCCGGATGCCGCACTGGACGACAAGGAGACCTTTCTCCCTGAACTAACCGAAGGCGCAACCCTCGACCTTGCATCGCTTGAGAGCGTCTATCACGAGACGAAGCCGCCGGCGAGATTCACGGAGGCCTCGCTGGTACAGCGCCTTGAGAAGGAGGGTATCGGCCGACCCTCCACCTACGCCTCGATCATCAGTGTCCTCTTTGAGCGCCAATACGTGCGAAAGCAGGGCAATGCCCTCGTGCCCACCTATACGGGATATGCGGTGATGGAGCTGCTTGAGAAGCACTTTCACTACCTGATCGATTACAACTTCACCAGGGAGATGGAGCGTGCCCTGGACGACATCAGCTTTGGCAAGCGCAACCGTCTCGATTACCTGACCTCGTTCTACAAAGGGAACGAAGGACTCAAGCACCGGGTAGACTCTCGAGAGTCAGAGATCAAGCCGGAGGAGTCCCGGATGGTGACCCTCCCCCAACTTGAGTCGGTGCCGAAGGTTCGCATTGGTAAGTTCGGGCCCTATGTCGTCGAGAAGATCGACGGCGAGGAGATTCACGCATCGATCCCGGAAGAGATTGCCCCCGCCGATCTAACCGAGAAAGACATTCGCGAGATCATCGAGATTCAGAAAGAGGGCCCGGTACCCATTGGCCATGATCCGGATTCGAACGAGCCGATCTTCTCCCTTGTTGGCCGCTACGGCCCCTATCTCCAGTTGGGCGAAAAGACGGACGAGAACCCCAAGCCAAAACGGGCGACCTTGCCTCGCGACATACCGCCACGCGAGGTAACGCTCGAGCAGGCACTTCGGCTCCTGAGCCTTCCTCGAACGCTCGGCGTCCATCCTGAAACCGGCAAGGAAATCGCCGCGAACAATGGAAGGTTTGGCCCATTTGTGGTCCACGATGGCGACTTTCGCAGTCTCAAAGGCGAAGACAATGCGTATGATGTGACGCTTGAGCGCGCACTGGAGATCCTCTCCGAGCCAAAGCGTGGCCGTGGGCAGACCAGGGTGCTCAAAGACCTTGGAACGGATCCGGGTTCAGGCAAGAAGGTCGCGATTCACGATGGCAGGTACGGACCCTACATCAAGGTTGGTACAAAGAACATCACCCTTCCGGAAGAGCGTCGAAGCAAGGAAGAGATCGAGAAGATCGATGTTGCGGCTGCGATGAAGATCGCTAAGGACTCAGGGAAGCTTTGATGCGGATCGGCTTCCGGTGTAGACGCCGTTGGGCACCTTCAATCGCCCCGATTGCGTCGTGACTAGGTGACGTCCTTCAGGCTGAGGTTGTTCCTCTACAGGAACGGCTTCAGACCGATTTTGCTGATCGTGCGGAGCGCACGGGTAGAAATCTTCAGACGTACGTAGCGACCGAGTTCCGGCACAAAGATCCGCTTCCGCTGAATATTCGGGAGCTGACGCATTCGCGTCTTGTTGTGAGCATGGGATACGTTGTTGCCGGCCATTGGCTTCTTGCCGGTAATCGTGCATTTCCTGGACATACGAACTCCTGCTACGTCCCGGTAAGATATGGGATTCAGGTAAATGCGGTCAATATCCCGACCGGTTTTTCGGCCACGCGTCAGTGGCCAGGAGGACATAGTGTCGATGGTCCTCCCAGCGCCCCTGAATCTGCAAGTACGAACGAGAGACACCCTCGTCGCGAAATCCAAGACTCCGCAGGAGTCCTGCGCTCGGCTCATTCCGTGGCATGACATTCGCCTCGATCCGGTGCAACGCCATCTCGCGAAAGGCGTAGTCAATCACGCCGACGAGCGCCTCTCTCATGAGCCCGCGACGATAGAGCTCCGGCTGAAGCTTGTAGCCAAGATAACAGCTCTCAAAGGCTCCCCGGATGATCCCCGAGAGCGTCACCGACCCGATGATCGGAAGCTTCTGCCAACTGGGTCCCGTAAAACCTGCACTCAGCCCCTCATCACGGAGCAGAAGCCAGAGGTGCAGCATGCTTGGGTTGCGTCCCTCCACCCGTAGTATGTGGCGCTGCGTGGGTCTGGTGAAGTAGGAGTGCTCTCGAAGAGGCTCCCATTCCCG
>JANQQY010000312.1 GCA_028284845.1 Spirochaetales bacterium | reverse complement strand
TCATCGGACTCACGAATTCATTCTGGGTCGCTCTTGGGGCACTTGTACTCTGGGCGATGGCGTTCGCGGCTCAAGCGCCCATTCGTCAGGCCTATGTGAACGGGCTCATTCCCTCGAGTCAGAGGGCGACCGTTCTCTCCTTCGACTCGTTGATGGGATCGACGGGTGGAGTCGTGGCGCAGCCGGTGCTCGGCCGCGTCGCCGACGTCAACGGCTACGGACCAACCTACCTGATCTCCGGCGCCATCCAGCTTGTGTCGTTGCCATTCGCCTTCCTCGCGCGAGGCGAGAAGGCCACGTCGGACACGATCGAGAGACCATCGGCGGGGCCGGGGACGAAAGACAAACCGTAGCGTCAGGCGGTCCTCTGAAGGGAGCCCGATCGAACTCTGAGCTCCCTCCTCCGCATCGGCATCGTGTCGATCAGTGCAAAGACATTCTCAAGGGCGGGTGCGGCAGGATAGCGACGCTTCTCCGTACCGTCTTTCCCCACAAGGAGCGCACAGAAGCCGCGCGAAGGCACCTGGAGCGCATGACGCATTCGTACGGCGCTCTCCTGCTCGCCCAGAAAGACACGGGTGACGAGCTCGCGGTCCATGCAATCGCTGCGACTACGCTCGGCTTGACGAACAAGCTCCACGAGTTCCGGATCACGAGGGGTGTCGGCAAAGACAAGAAGCTGTCGGTGGGAACGTGGTGTGGATCGCATGTCGCTGTTCATTTCTCTAAAATGTCAACGTTCCGTCCGTGAGTCAAAGAAGATCCGCGGCAGCTTGACGAAATCTTGATTGTACGCGGCAATACTCGAAGCAAGAAGGAGCGGACATGAAGAGAGTTGCGGCAGTTGGAATGGTTGTTGTGCTTATTGCTGCCTTGGCGGCGTGCAGCGGCGGTCCGGTAACGGAAGCCGAAGCGAAGCAGGCATTCGTGTACGGATTTGGCGCCGTGTTTATGACATCGTTTGCTCTCGCTTTCGGACAGGAAGTTGAGGGCGCATCATTGGATCCCGAGACCAACGAGCTGACACTTGATGAGTTTGACCTCATGAGCTTCGGGGAGACGATCAACCAGGAAATAGCCGACGACATTCCCTACACCTCGGCCTCCGGGACGGTCGACCAGAGCGGAGAGAGGCTACGAGCAGATCTCACACTCGCCGGCGGACCAGTCCGATCGATCGTCTTTGAAGCCGGGAGCGAGGTCGTGGAGATCGACGGTTCACTACCGATTACGGTCACGGTGAATGGGAACGAAATGATGATTACGCTGACGCCGGAGGATCTTCAGTAGGGCTTCCTGCTGTAGTGTCACGGAGCCTGTTGGTCGAGTTCGCGTAGGTCATTATGCGGCGGTCGGATACGCGAGCGGAATCTGTGAATCGACCAGTCGCTCACGTGCAACTCTACATGGCCGAATGAGTTACTGCCAATCAGACCAACAAGCTTCGTGACACCACGAGAGGCTATCCGATTCTCCGGACGTGCACATAGTACGCCGAGCAGTAGTCCCCTTCGGGATTCGAAAACAGGGCTCTGATCTGGTGCGGACCGGCAGAGAGCGGAAGCGTAAGCGATGCCGCGTCAGCGCCCGCCTCGATATCGGCCTCCGCGCGAGAATCGTTGTCAACGACAACGGTCGCCTGTCGATAGGCGACCGCCACCGATCCTGAGTAGTACGCCTCGTAGCCAGGGTCGATACCCTCTCGGTAGTACTCGACATCGGCGCCGACGATTCCGCCATCGATCGCATGCCCGGCTTCGCGGGGCCAGCGGCGCAACTCAAACTCGTACTCTCCGTCCGCGGCGGCCTCGATCTCCCACCATCCAACCGTGAACTTTGCTTGTCGGACATCCTTTTGATTCCAGACCGCGCCCTGCTCAAGGTCACTTCGAAGATCGTGCGATCGTAGGACAATCTCCTCAGCCGCGGCATCACCAATCGGTACTGGAACCGTCTCATCAATCCCGTCAACACATCGCTCCCACCACGACTCATACGCCGAACGAAGCTCTTCTACAATGACAGGGTTCTCGAGAGCGACGTTGCGCTCCTGGCCCGGGTCATCGGCGAGGTTGTAGAGCTCATCACGATTCACGAGTCGCCATCTCCCTCTCATCGAGCAGGAGCGTCGCCACTTGAGCGGAACCGCGACTCGTTGGGTGTCCGTGACAAAGCTACGGGCGCGCCACGATTCGTCCGGTGTCTCGCCACGAAGGAGCGGCGAAAGGCTCCGTCCATCAAATCCGGAGTCGGGCTTGCCCTCAACCCCACAGAGGTCCAGGAGGGTTGGCATGACATCGACGTATCCGGAGAGCACATCTACGTCTCGTCCACCATCATCGTGCGCGCCCACACCGCCGGCCGGCCATCGAACAAAAAACGGAATACGATGTCCTCCCTCGTAGGGCGATCCCTTGAACCCGCGCATGCCGCAGTTGAACATCGACTCGTCCTCGCCAGGGATGGCGGTCTGGCCATTGTCGCTCATGAAGATCAGCACGGTATTATCCTCGAGCTCGAGGCGTTGTAATTCGGAACGCAGGGCTCCGACGTTCTCATCGATGTTTGTGCACATGCCGAGGAATCGCGCATAGGTTTCGGTGTGAGTCTTGTCGCGGTAGAGATCGCGATAGCGGGGCTCCACGTTCCACGGTCCGTGCGGCGCGTTGGTCGCGATCACGCAGAGAAAGGGTTCGTCGCTGTGGCGCTCTATAAAGCGGAGGCCCTCCCGGAAGAACACGTCGGTACAGTATCCCTCATACTTCGTAGGCTCGCCGTTCCACAGGTAGGTGTCGTCGAAGTAGTCGTTGCCCCACCAATCGGTCTGCTGACTCACGCCGCCGCCTCCGTGACAGACGACTTCGTCGAACCCTCGGTCCTGCGGCCTGTACGGGTATTCGTCGCCAAGATGCCACTTCCCAAAGAGCCCGGTAGCGTAGCCCGCACCTCTCAAAGCATCCGCCACGGTCCATTCGTCGCGCCTAAGAAGTGATCGCCCGCCAATCGTGTGCCAGACACCGGTAGAGTTGCAGTAGCGTCCGGTAAAGAGTCCTGCCCGCGTAGGAGCACAGGTCGTTCCCGAGTGGAAGTCGGTGAAGCGAACGGACTCCCGGTGCAACTGGTCGAGGTGCGGCGTCTGCAGGAACGGATGGCCGCTTGAACCGAGGGGCGGCGCGCCCTGGTCGTCTGTTATGATGAGAACGACGTTTGGCCGTGCCGTTTTATCACTCATGCGCTGATCTCCCCATCCACCCAGCGTAGCGGCAGACTCGTAAGCTCGCAACCGAAGGAACTGATCGAGATCAAGGCGAACGAGCGCGCTTCGGCTCCCCTCAGGGACCTACGAGATTCAGGAGGTCTGCATAAGGCGCTCGCGGGCAGCACCGGGAGTCGTCCCCGTCCAATCAGAAAAGGCGCGAAAGAACGAGTTCGAGTCCTCGAATCCGAGCAAGTAGGCGATCTCGGTTCCGGATAGCGCACTATTGCCAAGGTAGTGCTCGGCAAGATCCCGACGGGTCTCTCGGAGGACCGCCTGGAAGCTTGTGCCGGCGTCCGTGAGCCTTCGTTGCAGCGTCCGGCTGCTCATTGCGAGGCGATCGGCGACCTCGCTCACCTGGCCTCGGCCGCTTGGCAGATGCTCAACCAGAACGGCGCGAACTCGATCCACGATCGTTGCATCTCGCTCCAGATCGGAAAGCCGTCTACGAAGTTCCGGCTCAAAGACCGACCACATCGCCTCGTTGGCCGTCACAAATGGGCGATAGGCGTCTGC
>JANQQY010000358.1 GCA_028284845.1 Spirochaetales bacterium | reverse complement strand
CAACGATGCCAAGATGCTTGATGCGGCCGGCACCGGCGTTGCCGTGGCAAATGCGCGGGAGCAGGCGAAGGCGACGGCGGACATCACGCTTGATTCGCACGCCGTGGACGGAGTGATGCCGGAAGTTGAACGCCGATTCTTTGCTGCATGAGACGGACCAACGCCATTCGCCTGCTTGAGCGGGCCGGAGTGCCATTTGCGCTACACAAGTATCGCGTCCAGGACGGAGAGCTCGATGCGCTGTCGGTAGCTCGTCTGATTGGAGCCGAGCCGGGGAGGCTCTTCAAGACGCTCGTGACAAGAAGCGACGCAGGCACGATCGCGGTCTTCTGCGTCCCGGGTGACCATCAGCTCGACCAGAAAGCAGCGGCTCGGCTGACCGGCGCGAAGAAGGTCGCCCTTGTTCCGCGTCCATCACTTCAGGGAGTGACCGGCTACATCCCCGGCGGCTGCTCACCCATCGGAATGAAGAAAGCCTTTCCTACCTGGATCGATGAGAGCGCTCGCGACAGGGAATCGATCTTTGTGAGTGCCGGCGTTCGCGGCGTCCAGATTGAGATGAGCCCGGAGGCGCTGATAGAATTGATAGAGGCATCATTCGCACCCGTCGCGACATGAGGAGGTTTGCATGAGCGAGCACTTTGAGATCAGCGCCGAGATCGAAGCACCGCCATCCGCGATCTACAACGCGTGGATGAGTAGCGAGGGCCACGCGGCAATGACCGGAGCGGAGGCAACCGTGGACGCCCGCGTGGGCGGTTCGCACTCGGCGTGGGACGGCTACATATGGGGCGTGACGAAGGAACTCGAGCCCGGCAGACGAATCGTCCAGAGCTGGAGAACCAGCGAATTCTCGGAGACCGACGAAGACTCACTACTTGAACTGGTTCTTGAACCGTCCGGTGCCGGCACACGGATTACGCTCACACACACAAACATTCCCGACGGCCAAGGCGACAGCTACAAGCAGGGCTGGACCGACCACTACTTCGAACCGATGCGAAGCTACTTTGGCGAGGCGTGAGCATCCGAACCGGTATCCCGATCCTGGCTCGCACGAACGGCTCGCTCACATGACGCTCGCGCCGCCGAACCGTTCGAGAAGAACGTAGTCCCACCCGGTATCGTAACCGGCCCGAGCCTGCATCGCGTTCTCTCCCAAGAGTTCCCATCCGCTGTGGACGAGACCAATGCGGCACCCGCCCGCCTGAGGCGTGAAGCTCACCTCTACCGTGCCGGCAACCGACCGATCACGGCCGGGAAACCAGGAGAAGACGAGACGCACCCCGGCTTCGGCATCAATGACGTCACCCCAATCGTGCTCGGTCCCGTCATCTGTGATCTCGTAGATCCGACCGCCGGCAGTAGCCTCAAAGACGACGTTCGCGGCGGAGTCGCCTCCCACAGAGTGTGAGTCGAGCGGCCACCAGCTGGCGATCCCTGTTGTGAAGAGTTCGTAAGCGGCGCCCGCATCGATGGGAACGTCGAGTCGTTTCTCAACCGGTGCAATCGTGTGGTTCATCCATTCCTCCTTGGTTTCCTCAGTTCTGCTGTTGGGAGCGATTTCGCCATCTCTTTGGCCGCCGCCGCGAACGCATCGAGGGCATCGCCCCAGAACGACTCGATATAGGCGCGTACCGGGATCAGACCTGCCTGATCGATCGAGTAGATGCGACTCGCCCCCTCAGGCTCTACTCGGACCAGCCCCGACTCCCGGAGCACTCGAAGGTGCTGAGAGACAGCCGGTTGAGAGATGGGCACTCGACGAACGAGTTCGGTGACGGTGGCAGGTTGTTCGCGCAGAAGCTCCATCAGCGCCCTGCGCCGGGGATCTGCAAGAGCCTCAAGCGACGATTCATAAGTCAACACGAATATAAGTGTATACTTATGATAATCGTCTGTCAATCCTTTTGATGCGGCATACGCCCGCTTCGAGGATCGATCGGTAGGCGTGAAAGCTCAAATCTTCTCTGAGCCGTGGGCGGTGTCACTCAGCGTGGTGTTTTTTGCCAGGTAACCGTGGCCCAGCCTGAGATTGCAATAATCGGCGATCTGCAAATCAGTGTCGGTTCGCCCAACTCCATCCAGCCGGGAGACTTGCGGCACACCCATCACCAAGCTCCGTGACACTACAGAAGCCGTGCGCAGAGGCTGGTCAGCTGCAGAGACGAGGGGGCCGGCCACAAGTGGACGGCCCCTGGTTGATCAGAACCGGCCGGGGCCGGTCGGTACGACGTCGGTTTTAAGGACGATCGTCAGGAACGCTCAGCGGAGATCATCCAGATGACGGCGAGGATGATCAGATACTGTAGGATACCGACCCACCATCCAAGGGTGTCGGGTGCGAAGCTTCGAACGATGAATGCGAGAACGATAATGATCGCCCAGGCGACAAAGATCGCGATGCCAAGGAAGCGTCCAAGCTCGCCAAGGCTCACAAAGAGGCTTAGCAGTAAGAGCGCACCGGCGACGAGTTCCACGATCGCGATGACAAACGAGATTGTGCTCCCCTGGGCACCAAGGGCTCGCCCAATCTCACCTACAAACGAATTTGCCTGCGTGAGGCCGGCAATTCCGTCCAAGAGCAGGAACGCGCCCACCAGGATGGTGAGCACCAGCGACATATCAAATCCTTTCCGTGCCATAACTCCTCCGGGGCCAACTCTATCACGCTGTAGAGGCGCGTCGCCATCTGAACTCATAGCTCCCTGAGGCAACGGTGAAGACCTGTGGCCCGGTTGACCGTTCGTCACGAACGACCAGCTCCGCGATTTCGCGGCTCCCCTGCTGCGTCGCATCGCTCCTCAAGCCAATCTCAATGGGATGGAAATCAGCATCGATCTCTACCCGAGCAGCGGTGTTGGCGGGAATCGCGATCTGAAGGAAAACAGCGGCTCCGTCCTCTTCAAGACGCCACTCGCTTCTGGCCGTGCCGAACGGTGTCTCAAGCTCCGCGGCAGCGTGAGTGAGACCATGGCCCGGCTCCGGGCGAATGGAGAGCGGAGGTCTGCCGGGTTGACTCAGATCAATGGAGAGCCCCGCCGCGTGAGAATACATCCAGTCGCCGATTGCCCCATAGGCGTAGTGGTTGAAGCTGTTCATGCTGACCGGGCCAAACCCCTTGTCGAGCGTGTAGCTGTTCCATCGCTCCCACATGGTTGTGGCGCCTTGTTTGACGGTGTAGAGCCAAGAGGGGAACTCCTCCTGCAAGAGCAGCCGATAGGCGACATCCGGCCGACCCGACCGGTTTAAGACGTTGCAGAGCGACGCCGTCCCAACAAAGCCGGTTGAAAGACGCCAGTTGCGCGCCTCGAGTTGACGGACCAGACGATCGATCGCGGATTGGTGGAGTTCGATTGGTAGCATGTCAAAGGCGAGCGCAACGACATAGGAGGTTTGTGTGTCGCCGAGCACTCGGCCCGACGGCGTCACAAACTCAGACTGGAACGCCGCGACGATCCGTCGGTGCAGATCGCGCAGCTCCCGGCTGTCGCGCTCACGGCCCAGCAGATCCGCGATTCGAGCGAGGAGATCGGCACAGTGGGCAAAGTAGGCAGTGCCGATGAGGTCCTTGGGTGTCGCACCAACGCTGCTCCCCTCAGGCGCATCCATGCTCACCCAGTCGCCGTAGCCCCCCCAATCCCAGACGAACTCGTCACTTCGAATGAGACCTCGGCTGCGAGCCTCCATTGATGCGACAAATCGCCGCATCGCCGGGTAGCTCTCTTCGAGAATCCTACGATCTCCGTAACGCTGATAGATAACCCAGGGACAGATCACAAACGCATCGGACCAGGCCGGGCCTCCGTCTTGGTCGTCCTCAGGTGCCATGTAGCGCACCGCCGGTGCGACGGATGGGATCGTTCCCTCAGCCCCTTGAGAGTCGATCAGATCTCGCTGCCATTTCACAAAAAACGAGTTCACATCAAAGTTGTATGCGCCGGTGGGAATAAAGACTTGAGCGTCACCGGTCCAGCCAAGGCGTTCATCACGCTGCGGGCAGTCGGTGGGTGCCTCCAGGTAGTTGCCTCGCTGACCCCACTGGATATTGCTCTGCAACTGGTTCACCAGCTCGCTTGAGCTCGCGAACGATCCGGTGGGGGTCATGTCGTTGTGCAGGACAATGCCGACGATTAGCTCGAGCTCCGGCGCGACGGTGGTACCAGCGACCTCGACATACCTGAATCCGTGGAAGGTGAAGTGCGGCTCAAACGTGAATGCGCCGCCGGTGGCCGGTGTGTAGCTATCTGTCGCCCGCGCGCTCCGGAGGTTCTCAACATAGAGCGTGCCGTCGTCATTTAACATCTCCGCGAATCTGATGGTGACGGGCGACCCCGCCGTGCCGGTTCCGCCTACCCTCGCCCATCCGGTGATGTTCTGGCCAAGGTCGTAGACGT
>JANQQY010000287.1 GCA_028284845.1 Spirochaetales bacterium | reverse complement strand
TAGTGCTTGTGTTGTGCGCGTCTTCACTGCCCGCTCTACATCGCGGAGTCGATTGTTGAAGAGGCGGGGATCGCCATCAACCTGATCACGGAAGAGGATCCAAAGGTAGACGTTCCGGATCCGGAACAGATCGAACGTGATCGGCTTGAGCAAGAACTCCAGAAAGCGGTTGATGACGAGAACTACGAAGAAGCAGCTCGTATTCGCGACAAGATCAACGAGCTGACGTAATCCTTTTCGCAGCAGCAACATAGTCTCGGATTCTCTCACGCGGTAATACGTGCGTGCTGAAGCGCGCCTCGCAGAAGGTCTCGGCGACGACCATGGCGTCCTGGTAGTGCTCGGGACGGACCGTCGCGATTCGCGAAAGATACTCCCGGGCCGCCTCATGACGCGCGTATGATACGCCGTTCTGTCCACCCCATCTGGAGATGTCGGCGAAGACCTGGAGCACGCGATCCATCTGACGCCGCTTCCGCAGTGACGGCTTCCACCGGCTGCTTCTCCACGCACGTGGAGGCTCCTCGCCCGCTTCGTCAAGCCGCTCCGCACGCCTGCGCCCTACTCCCGCGCGGAGGAATCGGCCCAGGATCTTCAGTCGTTGCCGGAGCGCGGCGAAGAACGCCTTGATCTTCCTCCACGCCCCCAGCCGTGCTATTCCCTCCCGAAAGCCCTCCGAAAAGAGCGGTCCAAAGAGCAGTGCTGTCAGTCCGACGACGAGGGCCACGAGTCCGAGTCGTTCGACGAGCCGGGCCAGGATCCGAAGCCACAGCGGAGGTGGCTCAGGTTCCTCAAGCGACCGAAGGAAGTCGACCATGTCGGGGGAGATCTGTTCGGGTTGTGGCGGCGGTTCCGGAAATGGCTCCTCGACAACCCGGTTGGCGTCCCGCTCAAAGAGGCGTGCGAACCAGCGCAATGCGTCGCCAATCGCCTCGATCGGAAGCACGCCTTCGCGTCGGCTCAGACCAAAAGCAAGGATAAGGACGAGGAGGAGCATGGAGAAACCGGCAAGCAGGCGTCTTCGCTGAAACCGGAACGGTACCGCGAGTCCCTCGCCGTTTGCGCCATACTCTTCAATAAAGGCGTTGATGGTCCCCATGACGGAGATCGACGTGATACCCGAAATGATGAGCATGATGAACGACCACGGGCTCTGCGGCAGAACGCTGCGTCGCAGGAGATTGGTACCGGCTGCGAGTGCGAGCAGGCAGGCGATGACAAAGACACTGGTTATCAGTCCTCGTGCCTTTCGAAGCTGTGCCACGGTAAGAGCCATATCGTGTTGGCGCGCCAATACCGCTCGTCGCAGCTCGCTTCCGGTTGCCCCGCCAAAGGTCCGAAGGAGCGCTTCGCGACCTCGAAGGCGGTCGTGGAGGACAAACGCAACGATCCAGGCGATCCCGGACGCCACAATCGGCACCATCTGATCGAACGACGGAAAGAACTTCTCGCGAAGTGCCCCGGGACGGGCAAGCGAGAACACGACGTAGAGGAGCATCAGGTAGAAGACGAGCTCCCGCGCTCGGTTGCCGATCCCGCTTCGCTCCTTGTAGAGGATGTTTCCAACGACCGCCTCAACGATCGTCGCAAAGAGCACCCCAAGAATGATCGACGCCCGTGGATTTGCATTTCCAAAGTTCACGCCAATAAGCCAGACAATGGCGAGAATGCCGGATGCCGAGGTCGAGATGCTGATCAGCGGGTGCAGGAGCACCCGGTAGAGTTCATGCCTGAATCGTGAAGAGCTCATCGCCGTGCTCCGTGATGCGGTAGACCCTGATTCCCTCCGGTGCGAACGCGGTATTCTGCGCGACCCCCTCTTCGGTGAAGTAGAGCCGAATCAGAGAACGGTCCCCGACCGATGTTGCAAGCGCCGCGATCGAGTTCTCGCTCAGCGGAGCTCCCAAGTAGAAGATCCGCGTGCCGAAAGAGACCTTCGAACGACTGAGAAACCGTTCGATGGGGTCTTCGTCCAGCACGTTCGTCGTGATTTGGGCGAGCGTCTCAAGAATCCCGATCGCGTGTTGCATACCTCGCCCCACGTCGATCCACGGCATGGTGCGATCGATCGACTCCTTGATCACTCCGGTCGTCACGAGTCCAACTTCCTGTCCGCGCTGAGCCAGGTGATGCACCAGGCTTGCCGTTGCATCGATCGTGCGTTCGGTGTGTGCGTAGCGGTTGCGCCGCGTGAAGGTCGAGGCGGTCAGATTGAGGATGATCATCACCGGCACATTGATCGTTGGCAGCCACTCGGTGGAGTGCAGTTCTCCAAGCCGAGCGCTCGCCTTCCAGTTCACCTTCCTGATCTCATCGCCCGGAACGTACTCACGAACTGATCGGTAGCGCGTCGGGTCCTCGTAGATGCGGCTGGTCGTCGCGACCGATCCCGCCGGGAGCCCGCGATGCACCGGTAGATCGATGGGGTAGATTCGCGGATAGACAATGAGTCGTGCCTCGTTGTGAATCGTCGACGCGATCGGGTAGATCCCGAGCGGGTCGGTGAATCTCGTGGTCAGCGGCCCGATTCGATACGCGCCCCGGTTCATCCCCTTGATTACGTAGACCAACTCCGCCGTCTCCCGTGCTCGAAGCGTGATGAGCTTCGAGTTCTCGTCGCCGGCGTAGAGACTCCCGGGGTTATCCGTCACGGCCAGATAGGGAAGCGGGAGAAAGCTTCTGTTGGTGATTCGAACGCGCACGGTTACGTGATCCATCAGATAGGTTCGAAGGATCTTTGACTCGCGCTCCACCCTCAGACCGCGATTGATTGTCCTCGAGTAGAGGTAGCTGAGGACCACAGTTGCTACGAGCAGATATCCTGTCCACTGCACGACGTAGGAGTCGAGAAAGAGGACGAGGAAGAGGCCGACAACGATGAGCGCGACACCGCGCCGTCTCACGCTCGCTGCTCCGGAAGGACTGGGGTAGGGGTACCACCAAGAACCGACGCAATAACTGAATCGACGCTGACGCCCCGGATGACGGCTTGGCTCGTCAGCATGATGCGTTTACCAAAGACGGCGGAACAGAGCTCTTTCACATCCTCCGGAATCACGTAGTCACGGCCGCGCAATGCTGCGAGCGCCTGGGAGGTCTTGTAGAGGGCGAGGGTGCCCCGGGGACTCACCCCAATTCGAACGCTCTGGTGCGATCGTGTTCCCTCCACAAGAGTGCTGATGTAATTCATCACCTCTGCGTCTACGTGGATGTTTACCACCTGCTCCTGAAGATTCCGCACCGACTCGATCTCGGTGACAGCCTTCACATCCACGACCGGATGTGACAGGCGGCGCTGGCTCTCCACGATGCGCTGCTCAACGTCGCGATCCGGATATCCAATTCCCACCGAAAGGAGGAATCGGTCTTGCTGCGCTTCCGGCAGCGGGAAGGTCCCTTCGAACTCGACCGGGTTCTCCGTTGCGATCAGGAAGAACGGATCGGGGAGCTCGCGTCGTTTGCCTTCAATGCTGACCTGACCCTCGCCGGTCGCTTCGAGAAGCGCACTCTGTGTTCGAGGTGTCGCTCGGTTGATTTCGTCGACCAGGACGACGTTCGCCATGATCGGCCCCTCGCGGAAGGCGAAGCTTCCGTCCTTCGGGTTGTAGACGCTGACGCCAAGAATGTCGGCCGGAAGGAGATCGGGAGTGCACTGAATGCGAGAGAACTCACCTCCCAGGCTCGCCGCAAGCGCCCTCGCGAGGATGGTCTTGCCCATCCCCGGGACGTCTTCCAGGAGAACGTGACCGCGGCAGAGAAGAGCGACCAAGAGGCGTTCGACCACGTGACGCTTTCCGAAGAAGACGTTCTCAACCGAGTCGAGAACACCGGCAGCCCACTCAGAAACCGAAACCATGGGGCACTATATCACGGAAGCATGTAGTACCGACCGCTCGCATTCCAGAGCGTGAACCCTGCTACTCCGGATGCCTCAACGCCCTCCAACTGGAGTTCGAGGTACCGGAGGTAGGTGGGTCGCTCAAAGGCGAGCTCCTCTTGGATCAGGAACGCCTGCACGTAGGGTCGTATCACCGTCCCAACGTGGCTCGAGGCAAGTTCCACCGCTCGTCGGCTACCAAGATCGTAGATGAGATAGGCGCGCTCGAGGTAGGTGAACTGAGGCATAAACGAGCGCGGGAAGTGCGACGGGTAGAACATCGGGCTGATCGCATCCACGTACTGGGCGAGGCGAGTAATGTCCTGGCCCAGATAGCTCATCCGAGCCCAGCCGTTGAAGCCAAAAACATCGATACTGATAGGAATGCCGATGCGCTCGCGCGCCAGCGAGAGAAAGCCTTCGAGCGCCTGGACTCGGTCCGCGCCCTCAGGACGGAAGCGCGTGAGAACCGTCTCGTTGATTCCATCCGACGGGAAGCGGATGTAGTCGAATTGGATCTCATCCACGCCGAGCTCCTCGAGTTCTTCCGCGATAGAGACGTTGTACTCCCACACCGCAGGCGAGTAGGCGTCCACCCAATGCTCCACCTGAACCGTTCTTCGCTCTCCCGTCTCGCTTTCGGTGTAGGTTCGATAGACTCCCCACGGTCGATTCGTAGAGGAGTCCCAAATGGCATACCGATGGTTCTCGTAGGCGAACAGCTTCCTGTCCTTGAAGACGACCACCCGCGCGATGACGCGAAGTCCCCGCTCATGTGCGGTCGCGATCAGTTCTGCCGGTTCGATGACCGGAACGACGGCGCCAGCCGCCAGCGGGGCTTCCAGTTCCGACGCATAGGTCAGCTGGCCAAGATCGTCCTTGAAGTCGACGACGATGCTCGTGAATCCATAGCGCTCGATCAGATCAAAGTAGGAGGGAAGCCGATCTGCGGCCGCATTCTCCGCCGAAAGGTAGATACCGGCGTCGTAGGGGAGCACCATCGCGGGAACGCTGTTGAGCGATGCCTGGTTCGGCGGAGGGGCGCCGCCACCGTTGCCAAGACCTCGCCAGAGAGAACCGTAGGCGAGCTCGCCGGACGCCATCGGCAGTAGTCGGTGTACGCGGGGGATGCCGGTCTGTGAGATCGCGCTTGAGCCGCCCGATGCAGCTTGAGTCGACCCGGGCTGTGCCGTAGATCCCGGCAATTCGATTCGTAGATAGCCCTGCCCAAACCCGAGCTCTGAAAGGATGGTGCCGTCAGCCGCGAACCAGAGCTTCTCAAACTCTTCAAAGAAGCCGGTGCCCAAATAGCTTGGCCAAGCGCTTCGCGACTCCGTGAGGTCGCTCCATCTCTCCCCCGCGTCCCTTGTCTGAAAGAGGCCGTCATACGAGGTCCCAACGATCCAGTGGTCGTGATCGCGAGGATCTATGGCGATCGCGGTGATGTAGGTCGACGCATTGATGGCCGCCGAGGTGTCGATCTCCGCGAAGCTGGTGCCGTCATCCCACGATGCCAGGAGCGACCCGCCGAACGCGGCGACGATTGGCGAGCCCGGTGCCGTGATGAGCCGATCAGGTGCCTTGAGGCCTGATGCTCCGGCGAGCAGAGCTCGATAGCTCGGGTCATCCGGGGAGGGGGCGGGCGTTGCGAGGGCAGTCATTGGGAGCGGCTCGCCGGTACGGCCGACGGGGAGCACACGCGTCGGTACTCCCGACGATACCAGCCATGTGATGCCAAAGTCGCTTGACACCTCGATCCCACCGGCCTCGTTGACCGTGACGATCGTAGCCGGCGGAGGGAGCGACGGGCCCATGGTTGCAACGGCCGGGACGATGACTCCAAACCCAAAGGCAAGGACAGCAAAGAAGCGGAGACGAGTCACGCGCGAAGGGTACCCTATGGCGGCGGCATGTTCCATGCTATGAAGAAGGATGGCATGGGTGCGAAAGAACTGGTTCCTGCTTGGGTTGGTGGTGGCCATGGTTACCGGGTTTCTCCTCGCCGAACGCGGTCAACTCCTCAACCCACACGGCTCGACCAACCGCGTGATCGTGCTCATCCTCTTCCTGATCACGGGACTCAAACTCCCCTCAGATCGCATCAAGCAAGACCTGGCCACACCCAGGCTCCATATCTTTCTTCAGCTCTTTATCTTTGTTCTTGTCCCGCTCTACTTCCTCACCGCGATTCCGCTGTTTCGCAATGCGATGGACGGTCAGCTCCTCGTAGGCATCTTCGCGCTGGCGGTTCTACCAACGGCGGTGAGCAGCTGCATCGTCTTCACCCAGAGCTCCGGCGGAAACGTCGTTGCCGCTGTCTTTAACTCTTCGCTCGCGAACAC
>JANQQY010000285.1 GCA_028284845.1 Spirochaetales bacterium | reverse complement strand
GGCGCTTTGGAGCTTGCCTCCGGCGGAACCCTCTTTCTGGACGAGATTGGGGAACTGAGTTTCGCAGCGCAGGCAAAACTGTTGCGAGCTATTGAGACCGGGACCTTCCGGCGGGTAGGAGGAAGTCGACTCGAACGGAGCCAGGCACGTTGTATTGCCGCGACCAATCGCGATCTGAGGGCAAGCATCGAATCTCGCGAGTTTCGTGAGGATCTCTACTACAGGATCAACGTGTGTAGGGTCCACGTTCCGCCGCTCCGGGAGCGTCCGGACGATATTCCGGTTCTCGCCGACCATTTTGTGGGAGTGCTGAGCGACTCGCTTCTACCACCGGTACCCCGCATATCCGACGGCGCGATGGTTCGCCTTTCAAACCATGCGTGGCCAGGGAATGTACGCGAGCTGCGCAACGTCATCTGGCGCGCTCTGGTGAACGCTCAAGACGGAATTGTTCGCGCGAGCGACCTGTCGTTTGAGTAGCGGGCTCAGACTGTCGCTGATCGACTATCGGATGATGATTGCCTCAACGAGGGGATAGAGTTCATCTCCCGGATTGGTGAGGTCCGGGATGACATTGAAGAAGCTTGCAATAACCAGCAACTCCTGATTGGTCTGAATGATCTCCGGACCCGGGTCACGCGGAAGACGCGCGGGCAACCGGGAAGCGAATGACGGATCGGTCACAAGGACATAGACACGGAACCGCTCAATCCGATCGAGCTCGATCCACTGACTGTCTACCAACTCGATAACCGCTTCAAACGCCTCAGGGTCGGGATTGTAGACCTGCGTTGACGCAACTGAGCCCTGGAGGATGTAGTAGCGGTCGATGTCGATCTCTTCGAATCGCTGATCGCGAACCAGGGTCGCCAGCTCCTGCAATGACAGGTCTGCGTTCACGACCGATCGAAATTCTTCCGGGGTAATCGCGCCAAGAGGGGATATGATTAGGAAGGTGAGCGCGACCAGAGACGCTACCAAGACTTTGCGCGACGTTTGCTTCACCAGTAACCCCCGGTTTGTGGTCGAAGTATAGCAACCGACGGAAGTTTGACAAAGCGTAGGGGCTCTCATACTATGAGTCAGGGCAAAAATCTAAAATAGGCCCGATACTACGCCCACTATCTGCAAGGGAGAACCATGGCAAATAACGATATTGTCGCTGGGTTCGACGAAGAGAAAGACGACAGCCTAAAGATTAAACTGCAGCAAATCGACAACGTCGAGGGCGGGCTCGTCCTATTCCTGACCGGCTATATCGACACCTACAACAGCAATTTCTTCCAGAAGCGAGTGAACCGTGCGATCGAGGGCGGCTTCACGAAGCTCATCTTTCACTGCGCAGGGTTGAATTACGTTTCCAGCACAGGTATCGGGTCGTTTACCGCCTTCTTGAAATCGGTACGCCCCAGAGGTGGCGATCTCGTACTTCTGGAGATCCAGCCAAAGGTATACGAAGTCTTTCAGCTCCTCGGCTTCTCCCAGTTCTTCAATATCAAGGACAACTTGGATGAGGCGGTTGAGTTTTTCTCCAAGGGCGGCACTGTCCAGCGATCCGATGTCTTTCCCAAGATTTTCAAGTGCCCCATCTGCGGCAAGAAATTGAAGGCCACCAAGGCCGGACGATTCCGCTGTTCAGAATGCAAGACCATCCTGGCGATCGATACCGCTGGACAGGTCTTCCTCGGATAGTCATCACGGACGAGTGACACCTACCCCGTTTCGGGGTGTTACACAAATCAGGAGCCTCACATGCCAGCAAACGCGAAGGAAAAACTCGAGGGGTTTTTCATCAATCTCGAACTCGCCTACGAAGAGGTCGGCGATGCGATGTGGTTGATTACCGACGATGAGAATGGTCTTTCGTCCGTCGTCGTCTACGTGCAGGAAGAGCTTGTTACGCTTCGGGCCAAAGTCATGGACGTTCCGACCGAGAACAGGGAGGCGTTCTTTGAGGATCTCTTGCGACTCAACGCCGAAATGGTTCACGGTGCGTACGCGATCGAGGGAGAGAGCGTTATTCTTGTAGACAGTTTAGAGTTTCCCACCATGGATCTTGAGGAGTTTCAGGCATCGCTTGATTCGACGGGCTTGGCGCTCGCCCAGCATTACGGGCGACTCTCCAAGTACACGCAAGCGAAGTAAGGAGGAGCTGCGTGGGTATTTTTGATCGCTTCAAGCGGGTAGTGAAATCGAATCTGAACGACATGATCAGCAAGGCCGAGGATCCGGAGAAGATGCTCAACCAGCTGATCGTCGATATGAACGGGCAGCTCATTGAGTCCAAGAAGGCGGGTGCATCCGCCATTGCCGATGAGAAGAAGCTCGAGCGTCAGGTCCGCGAAAACGTCAACGCCGGCCAGGAATGGGAACGCAAGGCGATGCTCGCGGTACGCGCCGGGAAGGACGATCTCGCCAAAGAGGCCTTGATGCGCAAGCAGCAGTTCGACAAGACGGCTGCGCAATACAAGGAGCAGTGGGACTCACAGCACGAGTCGGTTGAAAAACTGAAGGGTGCGCTCCGCGGGCTTCAGCAGAAGATCGAGGAAGCTCAGCGGAAGAAGAATCTCCTCATAGCCCGTGCTCGTCGCGCGGAAGCGCAGAAGAAGATCAACGAGACAATCGGCGGGATGGCCGACACCTCCGCATTCGAAGCCTTTGATCAGATGAGCAAGCGAATGGATCAGATCGAGGCCGAGAACGACGCGATGCTCGAGATTGAAGACATGAGCCGTGGCGATTCCGTGGAGCAAGAGTTTGCGAAGCTCGAAGCCGGCGGAAACACGGAACAGCTCCTTGACGACCTCAAAAAGCGCATGGCTCTCGAGGACAAGACCGGCGGTGGTGAGGCGTCTTCAGAGTCAAGCTCGTCGGGCGCCGGAAGTGCGGCGGCCGCCTCTGAGGAGAGCGGAGAGGTCGACGAGGAGCTCGAGGCACTCAAGAAGAAGCTCCAGGAAGAGTCCTGAGCGAGGCTGAACAGCAGCTTCTTCTCTGCTCGCAAGACCCAAGTCTCCGCGAGCGTGTCCGCCTCGCGCTTTCCGGGCGCCACTGGTCAATCACGAACCTACCATCTCTCGAAAGCGCATCCAGGGTTGTGGCAGACATCATCCTCACGACCATCCAAACCCTTCCGGACGTCAAGCTACCCGTCCCTATTCTTGTGATCGCCCCGGAAGCGACACTCGACTTCGCGATCTCTCTTCCTGCAGACGACATCCTGGTCGATCCGTGGTCGGCCGCCGAGCTTCGATTCAGGATTGGACGCCTGGTTCGTGGGCGTGAATGGAGGTTTCCGGGTGGTGTGCTTCGCCTTCACGGGTCTTGTGTTTCTACGAGGACTGTCGAGCCATCGCCGGATCGTCTGTCGGACTCAAACGAGCGAGTCGCGACATCGCTTGACCTGTCGGAGGCTGAACGGGCTGCTCTGGTCGCCCTGCTTCGAGCGGGCGAGGCGACTTT
>JANQQY010000352.1 GCA_028284845.1 Spirochaetales bacterium | reverse complement strand
CTGGTTGCCATGGGATTTGATCGCCAATCCGCGGCGCAATCGGTGAAGAGGGTCGCCTCTACCCTTGAGCCTGTGGATCCGGAGGCTCGAGAGCGTGAGCTTCTCAGACGATCGATCGTTGACCTCTCCACCGAGGCTGGATGAGCATGAGCGTTCTAGCCGGGGACCAGGCGCCTGAGGATCATCAGGAGAATCGGCTCCGGCCGAGTCGGCTGGCGGATTTCCAGGGCCAGACCGAGCTGAAGAAGAATCTCGGCGTCTTTGTCGAGGCGGCTCGCAAGAGGGAGGAGTCGCTCGATCACGTCTTCCTAAGCGGCCCGCCCGGGCTTGGCAAGACGACCCTCGCCTCTATTCTCTCGCAGGAGATGGGCGCCGAGTTCAAGGTGACCGCGGCTCCAGCCCTTGAGAAACCGAAGGATCTGGCCGGCATCCTCACCACCCTCGGATCCGGATCTGTCTTCCTTATCGACGAGATCCACCGCCTCAAGCCGGCGATCGAAGAGATGCTCTACATCGCGATGGAGGACTACGAGCTCGACTGGATTATTGGACAGGGGCCTGCTGCGCGCTCCATTCGGATTCCGCTGCCGCCGTTCACCCTTGTAGGAGCCACGACAAAGGCGGGCCTCGTCGCGGCACCGCTCTACAGCAGGTTTGGAATCACGGTTCGCATCAACTACTACTCGATCGAAGATCTCTCTCTCATCGTTCGACGAAGCGCCAACATTCTCGAGATCGAAGTCGCACCTGACGCCGTCGAACTCCTCGCGCGCTGCGCGCGGGGGACACCTCGAGTGGCGAACCGGATTCTCAGGCGCATGCGTGACTTCGCCCAGATACTCGGAGACGGTGTGATCAACGAGGCTGTCGTTCGCGAGGGAATGGAGCGGCTCATGATCGATCCGGAGGGACTGGAGGAGCACGACCGTGCAATCCTCCGAACGATCATCGTCAACTACGGCGGGGGACCGGTGGGTGCCGAGACGCTCGCTATCTCTGTTGGCGAGTCGATCGACACCCTGGAGGACTTCTACGAACCATTCCTGATTCAACAGGGATTTATCAAACGGACGCCTCGCGGTCGTGTCGCCACTCCGCGCGCATTCGAACACCTTGGACTGGAACTGCCACGTGAAAACAACGGACTTCTCTTTTGACCTTCCCAATGAACTGATCGCGCAGCACCCCTCGTCGGAGCGCGGCGGGTCGCGGTTGATGCACCTTCCACGGACGACTGGCGATCCCAGTCACCACAAAGTCTCGGATCTGCCGGAGCTGCTCCGGCCGGGATCACTTTTGGTGTTCAACCAGAGCCGCGTTCGGAAGGCTCGTCTTTACGCGGAGGAGCGAGAATACCTGCTGCTCGAACGCGTGAGGAGCGGACCTGAACAGTGGGAGGCAATGACAAAAAAGGCCTCCCGTCTCCGCATTGGGCAGTCGATCACCTTCCCGGCCAATGCGATAGGCACTGTCACCTCGATTCACGACGGTCGCGTTGTCCTTCAATTCGAGGCCGCACTGAGTGAGGAGTACTTCGAATCACATGGACATGTGCCACTGCCGCCCTACATCAATCGCGAGGATGAGGAGGAAGACGAGGATCGCTACCAGACCGTCTATGCATCTGAATATGGATCTGTGGCCGCGCCGACCGCCGGGCTCCACTTCACCGAGTCGTTGCTGCAGAGGCTGGATGCTCGGGGAATCGAGTCTGCGTGGGTCACGCTCCATGTTGGGATGGGGACCTTTCTACCGGTGCGAACCGATGACCCCGACAAGCATGTCATGCACTCCGAACGTTGCGTGGTGAGTGAGGAGACGGCCTCTCAGATCAACAATGCACTCTCAGATGGGAGGGATGTTGTGGCCGTTGGTACCACCAGTGTTCGCACACTCGAGAGTGCCGCAGAGCGCGGGCGGGTACGGCCGTTTTCAGGCAGCACGGATATCTTTATCAAGCCGGGATTCGAGTTTCAGGTGATCTCTGGGCTGTTCACAAACTTCCATACGCCGCAATCAACTTTGGTGATGTTGGTCAGCGCACTCGCAGGTCGTACCCGAATCCTTGACGCATACGTTTTGGCCGTCAGCAAACGCTACCGGTTCTTCTCCTACGGTGACGCGATGCTCATTCTCTGACAGCGAAGAGTCTCTCAGTAGCGATCAATAGGTGTTGGCATCCATGGCGAAGAACTGCGCCCTCACTTCGGCAAGGCGTTCCCGGTGCCGGAAGATGATTGCGTCGTAGTCGAGCTCTCCGTTCTGAATCCGATAGCTCTGGTCGGCCCAGTGCTGAACCTCTTCCAGATCGAGCCAAACAAAGGCCGCCGCCTCATCGCTCCAGCGAAGCGCCTCGTCCCAGTAGTAGAGAGCGATGTCAAAGAGGCTCTCGGCCCGTTCGAACGCTTCGAGGTTCTCATCAATCCAGGGATAGTTAAAAAAACGTGCCTCAAACTTGACATAGCCTCGCGCCCATCCCAGATATTGATTCACCATGTGCAGATTGAGATGCATCCAGAAGAGTGCCCGGTAGTATTCCCAGTCCTGCGGCGTCTCGATCTCTGCGAGCGCGTAGAGCGGATTCGCGAAGTCGGCGTCGAGTGCTACCTCGAGCCAGGCGATGTTTGCCGCGTAGTCTTCCGGGTACATGTAGAGCTGTTGATGGTTGAGTTCGTAGAGCTGCTCCTTGTAGATCAGCCGATACGAGAAGGCAGGAAGAGAGATGACACAGAGAAGAAAGCAGGCAGAGATCGCACGTCTCATGCTCTGAGTATCGACGTACTCTCCACTGCCTCCCAGATCTTTTCGCTCACCTCCTGGGCCGGTCGTGTTCCGTCGACCGTGACGAGCGTCACCCACGGCGGCAGCTCTTCCAGGATCTCTGTGTAGCGCCGTCGAACCCGCTCCTGGAAGCTCATGTTCTCGTAGATATCCCGACGATCTCTCTGTGCCAGCCGCTCCTCGCCCACCTCCGCGGGGAGGTCAACAAAGATGAGAAGCTCAGGATCGGGGAATCGATCGTTGAGCAGTGAGACCAGCTCGAGACCGGCATCGAGCCCTTGATAGGCAAGCGAGCTGTACTTGTAACGATCACAGACAACCGTTGTTCCAGATTCGAGCAGTGAGAGGATTCCATCGCTCCCGGCCACGTGATCCGCCCGATCGGCTGCAAAGACGTGCGCAACGGAGTCCGGCGGCGCGGGCACCGTGCCTGCGAGAATCTCGCGTGCCAGGAGGCCGATTGGTCGGTTGGTGGGTTCGTTTGTGAGGTGGGCCGTCACGCCGGCGTCGGTGAGGCGGTCGACAAGAAGCCGGGTTTGAGTCGTCGTTCCCGCTCCGTCGATGCCTTCAAAAACGATAAAACCAGGCAGGGCCTGCCCAGGTTCAGTGACAAATCTGCCTTTCTGCGGCCATTTCACTGTGGTACACTATAGCGTGGAGAGGTGACGTTCAAGGTGGTGAATTAGGTTTGAAAAGACGCGGTCTGCGCCTTGCCGTCCAGATCTTCACGATTGCCTTTCTTCTTACTGCAGCAGTCTTTGTGCTTGGGCCTGTACGCCGCGACCTTGAGGCGCGATTCAATGTCGTGCGCAACGGTGCGATCGGGCAACT
>JANQQY010000252.1 GCA_028284845.1 Spirochaetales bacterium | reverse complement strand
GGGTGGCAAGCGCGCGGTTCTATCAAGTCTTCCCGGACAGGTTTCACAGAGGTGATACGACTCTTGGTGTCGCTGCGGGAGAGCGCGAACGCGACGGCTTTGTGAGCCGAGAGATGGAATGGACCGACGAACCACTCCCGTACGCCAAGGCGGGTTCGCTCGACTTCTTCAACGGCGACTTGCCCGGCGTTGAGGCGAAGCTCGACTACCTCGCGCTGCTTGGCTTCAATGCGCTCTACCTCACCCCGATCTTCCGCGCTGTCACCAACCATCGTTACGATTGTATTGACTACTTCTCCGTCGACCCGGCACTTGGTGGGGATGAGGCGCTTGCTTCGCTTGTCCGCGAGGCCCATGCGCGACAGATGCGAGTAGTTCTGGACGTCTCAATCAACCACATTGGTGTCGAGCACTCATGGTTGGACGGCCTCGACGGAGAGGACGCCGTCGCCAGGAACAAGGACGGTTCACACGTTCGATGGGCCGGCGTTCGAGAGCTCGCCAAGCTCGACTTCACCTCCGCCTCCGTACGAGCCGCTATCTACGAGCGCGAGGACTCTGTGGTGCAGCGATACCTGCGTCCTCCGTTCTCGATCGACGGGTGGCGGTTTGATGTCGCAAGTGAAGTAGGGCGGCACAATGAGGCGCAGCTCGGACCCACGGTCTGGAGCGAGATCCGCTCCGTCATTCGCAGGTGCAATCCGGAAGCCTATATCGTAGGCGAGTACTGGCACGACGCCGTCCCCTTCCTGGGTAGCGACGGTTGGGACAGTGCGATGAACTACTTCGCCTCCGGCCGTGTCGTCCGGCTGTGGCTTGGAGAGTCCGATCGTTTTGCCACAGCGCCCGGCCGTGAACTCGCCCCCGGGCGCGAGATCACCGGAGGTGAGGTAGCGCAGCTTGTGGGACAGCATCTCTCTCGTATCCCCTCCGGGACGATCGATGCACAGTTCAATCTCGTTGACAGCCACGACGTTCCCAGACTCCACAACCACGAGGCCGTCTTTCACTGGCACGGTTACGCTGGGTCCATAGCCTTTCTCTTTATGCTTCCCGGGACCTTTTCCACTTACTACGGAGATGAGGTCGGTCTTGCCGGTCACGCGGACGGAGACCATGGCAAGCGTTTCCCCATGGAGTGGCGAGAGCTCCATTGGGATCGACGCTTTATGAATCTCTACGCTCGTCTGGCAAAGCTCAAGAGCGATCGGTCTGAATGGCAGACCGGAAGTCACGCCTGCCTCAAGACCTCCGACGAACTGGTCGTCTTTGCCAGGTGGAACGACTCCTCTGCATCCATTCTCTTCCTGAACCGATCGCGGCGCTCGGACAGAACTGATGTCGATCTCGCCCTGATTGGTGACGTCTCCGTGACCGAGGCGTGGATACCCGGGTCGGACGAGGCGGGATCGTGGGAACTGGAGGGGAGCACACTCCGGGTCGCCCTTCACGCGCGGCAGAGCCTGCTGGTCACCGGAAAGGTCGCCGCTGACTGACCGCCTATGCGGTCACGGATGCGACCGAGTCGCGTTCTACGAGTTCGCATGGCAGTTCGATTCGATGCTCGCTCGACTCTCCGCGAATCATCCGAACGAGGAGATCACCCGCTGTTCGACCCTTCTCTCGGGCCGGCTGCCGCACGGTTGTCAAATTGAGGTGTGCAGACTCGCGAATGTCGTCGAACCCTACAACTGAGATTTCGCCTGGAATCTTTTTTCCGTTTGCAGCGAGCTCACGACAGACCCCGATCGCCTGAATATCACTCATCGCAACGATCGCCGTGATATCCGGGTACTCGTGAGCGATCACGCGACCGGCGTGCGCGCCACCATCGATTGAGCAGGGTTCGTCAATCCGAACGATCTGCGAGCTTTCGGGCTCAATCCCCTTGGCGACCAGCGCCTCTCGGTACCCCTGCATTCGCAACCGTCCAATACCCGCGTACGCCTGATCGTCCATGATGGGGTTGAACTCCAACGCGACGATTGCGATCGAGGTGTGCCCCTTCGCCAGTAAGTGCTCCATCGCGATACGAGCGCCCCCCACGTCGTCAATCAAGACAGCAGGGACCGCGTCATGCGGCTGCGAATCAATCGTGACGAATGGGACGTGGCGGTTGCGGATGAGCTGAACCGCCTCATCGTCAGGCTCCAATCCAATCGTGATGAGACCGTCGACCGCGGCGTTCCGGACGCTTGCCATGAGGCTTCCCTTTCGGGGAGGGATCATGGTCAGTGAGAGCTCCGACTCACCGCAGACCGCCCCAAGACCGCTGATGAGGTCGACCATGTAGGGATTGTGAAGCGCGAACGGAATGGATTGAGGAAGCAGGAGACCGATGGTTCCCATGCTGCGCCTGGAGAGTGATCGGGCCACGGGATCGGGAACGTAGCCCATGCGCGTTGCCGTCTCCAGAATCTTGTCTCGAGTTGAAGCGGCGATCTGATCGGGGTCGTTGAACGCAAAGGAGACCGTCGTCTTTGAGTATCCCGTCTCTCGTGCGATGTCCTTGATCGTCACGCGCATGAGGAATTCTAGAACGGTGGAGTATCGCTGTCAATTGACAGATGGATGAAATCAAGATATTCTCATATGAGATGAAACGCGAGTATGAGTTGATCCGAACTGCATACTTGATTCTTGAGGGGTCGGTAGGCGGTGCGCTTGCACGCTTCGGATTGAGCAATGCCGGGTTCAATGCTCTTGCCGTCCTTGCCGAAGGTGAGTCGGTCCCGATTACCCATCTTGCCCGGAGACTCTTGATGGACGACAGTACCGCGACTCGAGTCGTAGACGCAGTCGAGCGCTCGGGGCTCGTGCGCCGAATTGCTGATCCGGTCGATCGCCGAATACGCCGTGTGGAGGCGACCCCTTACGGGCGGCGGGTGTGGCGCCAGGCTTCGGAGGCCGTAGCGGAAGCTACTTCGGCATTCCTCTCCTCCCTCTCGAACCGCGAGCGGGAGCGCTTCACAGACGACCTCATTCGTCTCACCCAATCACATCTGGAGGAATCCCATGAGTGACTTTTCAAACCTTGCGAGCGCGCCGGGTGACTTGAGGCCGGAGGCCGTTGCATCGCGCTACCTTTCCGCGCGTACCCAGTTTCGCCACGACAATACGATTGCGCCGCGCGCGCCGCGCGAGGATGAGTCGGTCTCTGTTCGAGCGACTTCCGGGAGCAGAATCTCGCTGACACACGCCTCTATTCGCTACACCACCGACGGGTCAAAGCCGGACGAGGGCTCACCAACGGTCGCTCTGATCCGAGCGGGTGTCCGTCATCTTCCTTTTGCGGGAGCGGTGTCGGAGTGGGTAGGGGTACTGCCTGGACAAGCCGCAGGAATCAGAGTGCGGTATCAGATCGTTGGCACGACGCTCTCAGGTCAGACCATCCTCGCACAGGACGGGCAGGGGTTTTGGTTCCGGTACGAGCCGGCGCTCTCTGTGACGACCTTTGCGTATCGAGTTGGTGTTGACCCTGCGGGACCCGACTGGCTTCGTGATGCCGTGATCTACCAGGTCTTCCTTGATCGATTCCACCCACACCCGGGATCGTTCTCAACGAGTCCCGACCTCAACGCTCGGCGCGGAGGTACGGTCGCCGGGATCACCGCCTCGCTCGACTACCTCGATGACCTTGGCGTGACCTGCATCTGGATTTCTCCCATCGGTCCGGCGCCCTCCTATCACAACTACGACGCGACCGACTACTTCTCAGTCGACCCGGGCTACGGAACCGTTGACGACATCCGCGAGCTCTCCCGGAAGGCTCACGATCGCGGTATTCGACTCATCCTCGACTTTGTCCCCAGCCATTTTTCTCGCGACCACGAGTTCTTCGTCGATGCCACCACCAATCCCAACTCGAAGTACCGTGACTGGTTTGTCTTCTACGAGTGGCCTGATCGCTATCGATCGTTCCTGGAGGCGGTGCCGCAGCTCGTATCGCTCAACACCGACAGTGAGGGTGTTCGCGACTACCTCATCCAAAGCGCCCACTTCTGGCTCGAGGCGGGGTTCGATGGTTTTCGTCTCGATCACGTGATTGGGCACGGCACCGACTTCTGGTGCCGATTCCAAGAGGCGCTCGAACGGAAGAAGCCGGACGTGGTTACCATTGGCGAGGCAACCGATACCGTCGACGCTCTGGTTCGCTATGCGGGAACGATGAATGCCATCCTCGATTTCCCGGTGGCGCAGGCGCTCAGAAGAACCTTTGGGACGGGGGATTGGAATCTGGGCGAGCTAGATGGGTTTCTCTCGCACCTGGGCGAACTCATGGCCAACGGCCCCGCGCGGGTGAGTTTCTTCGACAATCACGACATGGATCGATTCCTCCACGTCGCCAACGGAAAGCACGACCAGCTCTTGATGGCGCTCGTCTGCCTTGTCACACTTGGACCAACCCCGGTGATCTACTACGGGACCGAAGTTGGAATGACCCACGAGGCACCGACGTCTGATCGAGACGCGGGCGGCGATGCCCTTTGTAGACAGGAGATGATCTGGGACAAGTCGCTTTGGAATGGGCAGTTGCAAGACGCGGTGAAGAGCCTCGTATCACTCCGGAAATCGTATGCCGCTCTTATTGGATCCCAGCCCCGCGAGACCCTCTACCTCAATTCGGAGGGCACGGTTCTTGGATACCGAGTGGGAGGCGAAATCGACGTCTGGTTTAATCTCGAGGCGGAGCCGGTGTCGGTTGCGGGAAGCTGCTCCGAAGTGATGTTTTCAAGCAGTGCTCTGGTGGCCGGCTTGTCGCCAGCAATTGCTGATGGGCGCGTTCTACTGCCGGCACGCTCGGCGTCGATCGTGCGAGCGTAGAGGC
>JANQQY010000247.1 GCA_028284845.1 Spirochaetales bacterium | reverse complement strand
ATCGTCAGTGGTCTTGCTACGACCAACGCCCAATCCCACGCCGGCCATTCCCACGGCGAAGGCGTCGATCTCGCCTATCACGCCGGATGAGGGTGCCCGAACCGGTGCAATGTGCTCAGCGCGCATCGTAGTCAGTGCCCTCTCGGTTGCAGCACGGTCACCGCCCTGCAACTCAACGTTCTGCCAGAAGCAATCGAGTGCGCTGCCGTTCGCAATGGCCTCTCGACACATCTGCTCGGCCGTTTCGACATCCTCTGCCTTCTTAGCGGCGACCAGCATCCACGCGGTCAGGCGGAGCGTCACCTCCATCAGATCGTCCGGATAGCAAAAGCCAGACGGCGCCGAGTCACCCATGAGACAGTGAACCGACTCTTCAACCTCAAGAAAGTTTCCCACCATGTATCCAAGCGGCTCAGACATCCTCGTGATCACAGCAACCACACCGCGTCCCAGACTCCTCCCTGTATCAAGAAGAGACTGGGCAAGTGTTCGTGACGCTTCCAAATCCTTCATAAAGGCACCGGAACCCGTCTTCACATCAAAGATCAGAGACTCCGCGCCCTCGGCGAACTTCTTGCTCATGATGCTCGCCGTTATGAGTGGAACCGACTCGACCGTCCCGGTGACATCGCGCAGAGCGTAGAGCAGCCGGTCAGCGGGGACGATTGCCTCGCTCTGACCGGTCATGGCAAAGCCGCACTGGTGAATAATCTCTGCGAATCGGCTTGGAGCAAGCGCCGTGCTGTATCCTGGAATGCTTTCGAGCTTGTCGAGGGTCCCACCGGTGTGACCGAGTGCCCGGCCGCTCATCATCGGAACCTGGACGCCGCATGCCGCCGCGATCGGTGCGAGAATCAGGGAGACCTTGTCGCCGACCCCGCCAGTGGAGTGTTTGTCCACCAGAGGACCTGCGAGCCGCGAGAGATCGATCGTCTCCCCGGATTCGATCATCATCCGAGTGAGCGTTCCCGCTTCCGAACCGGTCATTCCCTTGTAGAAGACCGCCATGAGCCACGCTGAAACCTGGTACTCAGGGATCGACCCATCGACGTAGCCACGAATCAGAAACTCAATCTCGTCCGCGGTGTGTTCGCCGCCGTCCCGCTTTTTGGTGATGAGGTCAACCGCGCGCATGGGCGGAGGATAGCACAGGGACACCGCGTTGAGTACCTTGGGATCGTGTACAAGCTCTTTGTCGATCTCGACGGCGTGCTCGCGGATTTTGACGACGGCGTTCGCACGGTCACCGGGAAGAGCCCGGACGAGCTTCATCCTCGGGTGATGTGGAAGAGTCTCGCGCGAGCGAATGGTTTCTACGAACATCTCTCATGGATGCCCGACGGCCACGAGCTGTGGGGCGCGGTCTCCGGACTCGATCCCACGATTTTGACCGGCCTCCCACTCGGCAGGTGGGCGGAGCCGCAGAAGCGAGCCTGGTGCACCCGCGAGCTCGGCAAGGGCGTGCCCGTCATAACCTGCATGAGTAGGGATAAGGAGAAGCACGCCCGAGCCGTGACTCCGGACGGCATCATTCCGGTGTTGGTCGACGATCGAATTCGGCTTGAGAAGGCGTGGAGCGAGATGGGCGGCGTCTTTGTCCACCACCGGTCGGCAAGCAGATCTCTCAAGGAGTTGGGAAGGCTCTTTCCCAAGCTGTCCGAAGCGTGAACTCCGGGGCGGCTCTTGCGAAGCGCCCTAAAGGATTCCCGAACCGCTTCGGAGCGAATTGAGCGGCGACTCCACGTGCTCCTCGAGGATCGAGTAGAGGACACGTTTGATTCGGACAAGCGCCCCTTCCGGCGGTAGCGGCGCGAGCGCGTCGCGTAGGGTGAGAGAACCGGTATGACGCATGTAGGCAAGCGCTCCGGGCTGCCAGACGGCCATCGAGTCGGTCGCATTTGCGGCATCCACGAAGCCCTGCTCCTCGCTTGAGAAGGAGACCGGCGCGCCTTCGGTGAGGAACTCACCGGTATCAGCGGCAATGCTCAGATCCGGTTGCAGTCCGCTGATCCCCAGGAAGCGCCAGACAAACTGAACACTTGCCCGAACAGCGTCGTCAGGCGGCCTCACCTCCAGTTCATGCAGCGATTCGATCAGGAGTGAGAAGAGACGGGTCGAGTCGGCCCCGCCGGCGTGGGTCTTGATGATTGCCTCAGCCCAGAGACTCGCGGTGTAGAACCGAACAATGTCTTCTCGGATGGGAACAAAAAAATCGCGGACCGTGAAGTCGGTAATCTTTACGGAGTCCCGCTGTCTGTCGGTGTAGAGGTAACAGGTACCGCAGCAGAAGAGGTTCGTGGTCCCGCGCAACTTCCCTTTCTGAGTATAGGCACCGTGCGCGATGGCTCGGACCAGACCGTCGTCCGGAGTGAGGAGCGTCACCCCTTTGTGAATCTCACCGATTCTCGTATTACGCAGGACGATCGCTTCGGTCTGACTCGAACGGTTCACAAATGGGCTCCTGCCTTGACGCCTCGTCGCGCAGGCTCATACCCTAAATATACATTCGCAAACTACAGAGGCCCCATGGAGAAGCAGAACCAGAGGATGATCATTCCTGCCGATAGCATCCTCCCGAATCGGCTGGTCGTTGTACCGCTCAGCGGCAAGCCGATGTTTCCAGGCATTTTTACCCCAATCATGGTCCAGAACAAGACCGACATCGCCGCCATTGAGGAGGCGATCACCGGAAACGGCATGATTGGTCTGGTACTGACTCGCAGTGAGGAGGTGGAGAACCCGACAGCCGACGACCTCTTCGAGGTGGGAACGGCCGCCAAGATCGCCAGACGCATCAATCTGCCGGACGGCGGCTACAACATCTTTATCAACACCGTGAAACGGTTCCGGGTGAAGAAGTATCTCAAGTCGAACCCGCCGATCGTTGCGGCCGTTGAACACCTGGAGGATCTCAACGACACGAGCGATGAGGTGAAGGCACTCACTCGCAGTCTGATCAGCGAGATGAAGCAGATCAGTGAGAACAACAACCTGTTCAGCGAGGAAATGCGGCTGAACATGGTCAACATCGATGATCCGGGAAAGATTGCCGACTTCATCACCTCCATCCTGAACATCGATCGCGCGGATCAGCAGAAGGTGCTCGAGACGGTAGACGTCTACGACCGCATGGAACTCGTGCTGATGCACATCAAACGAGAGCAGGAGCTACTCAAGATCCAGAAGCGGATTCAGACGCAGATCAACGAGAAGATCGAGAAGAGCCAGCGGGAGTACTTCCTCAAGGAGGAGCTCAAGGCGATCAAGAACGAACTCGGGATGCCCACGGACAGCAAGACCGGAGAGTACCAGCGAATCAAGGAGATCATACAGTCACTGGAACTCGAGGGTGAGGTCAAAGAACAGGTAGAAAACGAGCTTGAGAAGTTTAACCTGATGGATCC
>JANQQY010000200.1 GCA_028284845.1 Spirochaetales bacterium | reverse complement strand
TTTCCACACTCCTCGACCGGCATCTGACGGGAGAAGTCGATGGTGTCGATGCGAACACCGTAGGTCTGACCGGTTGCATAGGGGTAGGTGCCCACGTCGTGAGGCGCGTAGGGTTCAGGCCAGGCTTCGGACTCCGCAAAGCGAAAGACCGGACGGAGCATCGCAGCGACGAGCTCCGGTTGGAGGAGGAGATAGAGCGGAGTCGATGGGTAGGCTACATCGACCGTTCCGATGCTGCCGTTACTCGTACACTCTTTGGAGAGGAAGATGGCGGCACCCTCCTCATCCGCGATGAGCTTGTGAGCGGCGATCGATTGACGATAGGCAAGTGCGATGAGTTCGGCGAACTGGTCGCCTCCACTCTTGTCTGCAGCTTGAGTCAACTCTTCGTCAAAACGAATACAGGCAGATCGGATTCGGTCTCGCTCAGTGATCGCCTTTGTTGCTACGGAGGCAAAGGTCTCCCGATCCCGGAAGCAGAAGGCGGGCGACCTCGTGCCAAAGTAGTCGATCGAGACAACGTCGTCGTACCCAAGAACGATAGTCGTCTCCGCGCTCTTCGCGAGAGCGCCAATCTGCCACGATGTCCCAAGGAGCGGCGGCTCCGCATTCCGTGCGCCCCGCCGGATCCAGGTGAGTGAATCACCGGAGATCGATCCACTCTCCAAAAACTGATCAATCAGCACCTGGCGCGACTCAATCCGCCGTTCGAATTCCGACTGGGTGATCAGATGGAAGTAGCCCCAGTCGATCTGCGTCAGATCCTCGCGCTGCCCCAGGACCGGCTGCTCCCAGGTGCCGCTCCTCATCGATGTCCAGCCGCTATCAATCTCCGACTCGTCCCACACAAGCGCCTGGCGCTCGTGTCTTTGTGAGATGCCGGCTGAGGCGCCAAAGAAGATTGATACCTGGTGCTCCTGACCATCAGTGACGGTGACGGAAAGGCGAACGTAACTGAACGGCCGGCTGAGAAGATCGAGGTCATCCGTCAGGAGCGGCGAAAGGAACTCGACGTTGAGCTCGACGCCGGCGTCCAGAAAAATGTACTCGCTTCGCGTTGGCGTCACGGTGAGCGATGCCTGCCGCATCCCGGACGGTTGCCGCGCATTCCGCCATGAGGGTCCAAACGAGCTCGAACCAAGAAATCGATAGAGGCTTCCATCAATCCGAATGAGGCCCAGAAGGTCGTGAGGCTCAAGCGTCCAGTGCCGCGTACGGCCCTGATGAAGGGCGTCTGAGGTCGACCAGATGGAGAAGTAAGGGTCCACGGTCACGAGCGGCACGGCGGGCGGACGAAGCTGCATTACTCTCTCCTAATTATTGACTTCTATCGATATATAATGTTTCATATCGATTACTTCTGGTATATTCACCAGAATGATTCTTGTCAACGGAGGGTCTGCGTGGCTGACAGCGTTCTGATTGTGGAACCGGGGGGGATCGAGGCAGTGGCAAAGGCACTCTCGTCGAGCGTGCGTCGAAGGATCCTTCAGGTACTGCACAACCGCGAGCTCAACGTGAACGAAGTGGCTATGGAGACCGGCTTGTCGCAGTCGGCGACGGTTACGCACATTCAGGCCCTCGATCGTGCGGGCCTTCTCTCGTGCCGCTCTGTTCCCGCCACGAAGGGCTCTCAGAAGGTGTGCACGTCACGAATAGAGAGTGCAGTGCTCTTGCTCGGGAGCCCGACCGTCGGCCGCTCAGAAAACCAATTGGTGAGCGAGATGCCGATTGGTCTTTTCTTTGATCACGAAGCCTATCCAACGTGCGGCATGGCATCTGAGAAGGGATTTATTGGTTTCACCGACACACCGTCCACCTTCCTCGACCCACATCGCTCTGCGGCGCAGTTGATTTGGTTTGAGTGGGGGTACGTCGAATACCGTATGCCGATCCCTTCGGGAGTAGGGGCGCGCGCAACGAGTGTCTCGGTCTCTGCGGAGATCTGCTCAGAGTTTCCGGGTCACAAGGAGGAGTGGCCTTCAGACATCACCGTGTGGATGAACGGCGTGGAGGTTGGGACCTATCGCTGCCCTGGAGATATGGGCGATCGCCCCGGTCATCTCAATCCCGGGTGGTGGAAACGGGCGAACACACAGTATGGGTTCCTGAAAGAGTGGCGCGTTGATCCATCGGGTGCGTATGTCGATGGTGTGCGCGTTTCGGACGTTACCTTGTCCGAGATCGGAGTTGGAACGGGATCCTCGCTCAGCGTGCGGTTCGGAATCAAGGATGACGCTGAGTTCAGGGGAGGGCTCAATCTCTTTGGGCGAAGATTCGGGAACTACGCGCAGGACATCAGGCTCACCATAGGGCTCGACGGACCGACGTAGCCTAGATTGTCGTCAATCGCACCGCTAGTCGATCATCCGCGTCACAACCACGCATCGACTTTGTGTACGGTGCGATCCGGTTCGCGACAGGACCACCGCCAACCGTATTTGCGTGAAGATGCGCAACATCTGCGATATCGCTTCGCCACGCAAGCAGTGCCGTCAATAACTCATCCCGAACACTCCGATGCGTTGCGGAGTTGTAGAGATTGTGCTGCTCCGGGGGGTCGTTCACCCGGTCAAAGAGCTGCCCCTCCGCCTCATCGATGTAGTAGATGAGTTTCCACTCAGGCGTAGCCATGGCGACCGAGCGGTAGAGCGTGGCAACCGCACATTGCCGTGGCGACGGTTGGCCGGAGGTGAGCGGTGTAAAGAGGTCGTACCCGTGAACCCACGGCATCTCGGCACCGACGGCGCCTGCGATTGTCGCGGTGATATCGGTCCAGACGGCGAATCGTTCCTTTGTGCCGCTCGGGAGCGTGCCGGGCATCGACATGATCATGGGGACATGCCAGCTTGAATCGTAGAAGCTGTGCTTGTCGTTAAAACCGTGATCAAAGAGCTGGAGCCCGTGGTCCGATGTGAAGATGACGAGGGTGTTCTCACGGATGCCGATCTGATCAAGGTGGTCGACGACTCGACCCACCTGGGCGTCGCAGTAGGCGGCGAGTCCGTAGTAGAGGCGCCGGTACTCGTCAATGAGATCCGCCTCCGCGCCATCGATATGATTTCCCACGGCTTCGCGGACACTTTCAAACGGGCCGTCGGAGTAGTTCGACTTGGCCGGCGGCGCCACGCTCCCCGATGTCGCACCGTCAGCGCCTTGACGAGTGCCTTCGTGGTGCGGTTCCGACTCAGGTCGAGTGGTGCCCACGAGCCTTCGAAGCTGCGCGGGATGACCCTCGGTCTCGCCCGGCTCGTAGTTGATCGCTGGCAGATCGCGATCATCAAAGAGGTGTGCCCATTCGCCCGGCGGATCGTTGGGACTGTGCGGGCTTGGCATTGAGAGGAATGTGAAGAATGGGTCGCCGGCAGCGACCGCCTCGTCTATCTCCTTGATCGCGGTATCCGCGAGGAAGGCATCCATAAAGAGGTGCGGCGGGATGGGGTTCGGATGGGAGCTGGAGCGCGAGTAGCCGTGAGACCTGATGTGCTCGGCGTAGAAATCGTCCCGATCGCCGCCCTTTTCGCCTTTGAGGATTCTCTGGACGTGGAACGAATCCGGGACTCGGCCAAAGTGAGCCTTTCCCACCATGATGTTTCGATACCCGACCGCAGCAAGGGCATCCGGGAACATCGGGATATCCAAACGACGCGTGATGCCGTTCTCGATTCCGCCATGGATGGGCGTATGATAGCCGCTCATGAGCGAGACGCGGGCGGGCATACAAACGGGGGCAGCTGTGTAGGCGTCCTGGAAGAGGACGCCTTCTGAGGCAAGCTTGTCGAGCGACGGAGAGACGGCGTGCGAGGCGCCCATACAGTGGAGGGTGTCCCAGCGTTGCGTGTCGGTGACGATGAGCACGATGTTTGGCTTTGGCACGGGTACCTCCAGTGACTAAGCGGTCGGGGCAGAAAAAGGGCGACGCGTGTGACGTCGCCCTGCAAATCGCAACCGGATGGTTCCATCCGGGGTAGATCAGCGGTTCATGCTCGCGAAGAGAATCTCTTCCAACTCGCCCAGACCGAGTCGGTCGAGCGTCTGAACCCATGTGTCCCATTCCGCATCATCGTTGATGTCGATCTCACCGGCTACAAACTTGGAGACCGTCTCCTCAATATAGACGTCCAGGTCGCTTCGGAGCTCAGTTTCGCGCTGGTTTTCCTCAGGTGATCTGAGTCCTGGACGGAGACCTTTTGGGAGGAACGGTTCGGTCTTCTCGATGTAGCTCAGCATAGGGGTGCCGGCCATGGTTGGTGCAAGGTGGCGTCCGGTGGCATAGGTTCCGGATCCGCCACCGGGGAAGATCGTATGGGCACCAATAAAGCGTTCAAAACCAACCTCGGCATTCAGGACTTCATCCTTGTACGAGAAGGTTCCATCCGCGTTCTCGTTCGCAAACTCAGGAATGAGCATATGGAGCGTCAGTGCGCCCTCGTCGCTGTACCACCAGTCGAACCAGCGGACGGTTGCCTCAGGATTCGGGTTTTCGCTCGTCATGACAAAGGAGGCGAGCGCAGATACTCGAGGCTGGAGATAGTTCCAGCTCTGGAAGCCATCAGGCCCAACAGGCGGGACGATCGCGTCGTAGTTGTTGGCGTACTCGGCAAAGTTCCGTGGCTGGTACAGGGGGGTGAAGCCCACACGACCCGCTGCACCCTTCGCGAAGTAGTCGGCGGAGGTGTGGACAAAGATCTCGTTGTCGATCAGTCGTTCCTGGAAGGCGGTCGCGTAGTAGCGGAGCGCATTCCGATACTGGTCGGTCTCGAGCTGGATGTCTACGGTGCCGTCATCGTAGAGGGCGACGGGGTACTTGCCTTCGTAGGCGAGATCGTACGAGACACCAAACATGCTGCTGATGGCGTTCATCGCCATAAAGGCGTTGTGAGAGGTGAAGGGAACCTCGTCTGTGGTGTCACCGTTTCCGTTTGGATCGCCATCTCGGAAGGCGCGTAGCACATCGAGGAACTCGTCTGAGGTAGTGGGGACCTCGAGTCCCAGCGTGTCGAGCCACTCGAGATTCATGAGCGGGCTGCGCCAGACCTGGTTGGGTGCGAAGTCGTTGATTCGCGGAAAACCGTAGACATGGCCATCCGGGGCAGTGATAGAAGGCAGAACGTCCGGGTACTGCTCCGTCACGGCCAAGAAGTTTGGCATCCACTCGTCGATGTAGCCTTCAAGCTGAGCCAGTGCTCCATCGCTGCCGTACCGAATGAGGTCTGATTCTTTCAGGACGTTCTTGATAAAGATGTCCGGAAGATCGCCACTCGCAAGAACGAGGTTCTTTCGCTCGTCTACATTGTCGCGCCCCGGTGTCTCCCATTCGACAACGACATTCGTCTTGTCTTCCAGGAGTTGCCAGATCGTCATCTCTTCCCAGGGACCATGTTGGGCGTCAAGGCGACCAAAACCTTCGAGCATGATCGACTCGTCAACGATGGGGTAGGTTCCCGGCGCGTTGACCGGAACGGCCGGTGCCGCGTCGTCTCCCTCGGTCGTTCCGCCGGCAAATGCTCCGGCTGTCAGCAAGACCATGATGGCGATCGCAACCATTGCGATACGATTGTTCATGGTGTCCTCCTTCAACATTTTGCGCTTCTCGCGCTGTCTCCCCAACGGAGAGAACTCGTTAGCCTTTGAGCGCTCCAATCATCACACCCTTCACGAAGAACCGTTGCAGGAACGGATAGAGAATGAGCATGGGAAGCGATGCGACGAATATGACGGCGTACTTCAGCACTTCGCCGCGCAGGACGCGTTCGGTGAACCCAGCGTCGGCGCCGATCATCTCGTCGGTCTGTGTCTGAATAAGAATCTCTCGAAGTACGATCTGCAGCGGGTTCAGATTGCGATCTGAGAGATAGATGAGTGCAGTGAAAAAGTCGTTCCAGTGGAACACGGCGTAGAAGAGGACAACGACGGCGATGACCGGTCCGGAGAGCGGGAGCACGATTGACAGGAGAAACTTGGTGTTCGAGGCTCCATCAATAAAGGCCGAGTCACGGAGCTCGTCCGGTATTGTTGACTGAAAGAACGTCCGCATGATGATGACGTTGTAGGCTATGATAGCGTTAGGAAGGAGCACAGCCCATACCGAGTTCACCAGCCCAAGACTCCGAACCACGAGGTACTCAGGAATGAGGCCGCCTCGGAAGAACATCGTGATCACAATCACGAGCATCAGTACGCTCCGGCCTTTGAGATCCTTGCGCGAGAGCGGATAGGCAGCGAGAACCGTGAGAACCAGATTGATCGACGTGCCTACACCGGTGTAGAAGA
>JANQQY010000189.1 GCA_028284845.1 Spirochaetales bacterium | reverse complement strand
CCGCCACTCGGCAAGGCGGCGCTCCGGGATGCCGGGTTGCAGAAGATCCTCGGTCTGAAGGAACGAGGCCTGAGCCGTGCGTACTCGGTCGAGCAATTCAAGCTGCGCGCCGACGTAGAAGTACATCTGGCCCTTGATTAGGTCATCTCCGGATGACTGAACTTCATTCAGGACAAAGCTCTCATTCGCCGGTTGCAGATAGTAGCGAAGGACATCGTAGGCGAGGGAATCGCGGGGAGCCGAGTTCACGATGCCCTCCACGTAGTCATTCGCCTCTCGATCCTGTCCGTTCGCCTTCAGCGCCAGCGCCGCGAGAAGGGCGTGCTCAAACCGGTTCGGCTCTTGCTCGAAGGCGGCGTTCATAAAGAAGTGTGCCGACTCGAACTCCTCAAGCATGTAGGAGACCGTTCCCAGCGGGGCGTATGCCGGGTAGTAGTCAGGCCGACGCCGAAGGGCTTCGTTGTAGTCGGAACGAGCTCCTTCCAACTCATCCTGGAGGTCCCGTGCTTGACCGCGAAGCGAGAAGCCAAGGAAGAGGTCGCTGTTGAGTTCGAGGGCCGCGTCGAAGTCCTCTTCGGCCTGTGCAAAGAGTGCTCGCTCCAGACGTACTCGGCCACGGTCGATGTAGTGCCAGTAGAAGCTGGGATCGAGGTCGATCGCCTGGCCAAGATCCTGCTCCGCCTCTGCGAGCTCGTACTGGAGCGCCCGTGCGCGCGCACGATCGCTGTAGGCGAAGGGGTAGTCGGGAGCGATCTCAATGGCGGCCGTGAGCTGAGCTTCGGCTTCCTCGTAGCGGTCCTGGCGAAGATAGACATTGCCCAGTCCCACACGAGCGACGAGGTTCTCCGGCTCGGTCTCAATCGCCTGCTCAAAGTTTTGAGCGGCCGCTGCGAACGACCGCTCCTGGAGGAGGAGCTCGGCAAGCGAGGAACGCGCACGTGCGTCATTGGGATCGATCACAAGGATCCGCTCGAGGAGCTCCTGTTGCGCGTCCGAGCGACCCTCAATCCCGCGGATGAGCGAGACCAAGAAGAGCGCGTCGGTATTCTCAGGCTCTTCGATCAATACCTCGTCCAGAATCGAGAGCGCCTGATCGATCTCCCCGGCAATCAGAAAGAGATTGGCAAGCAGGATTCTGGTCCCCGGATCGTTCGGGTCCTCGAGCGAGGCCTCCTCATAGGCGGCGATCGCGGCTTCCGGATCACCAGCCTGAACCGAGAGCGAGATCGCGTCGTAGGCGTCCGGCACGGTGAGCACCGGTTCGGGCGCCGGCTCATCGTCGGGGTCGATTGCGGCGATCTCCGACGCATCGGCTGCCTGATCCGCGGGTGCCGGTTGGAAGAGTGCGCAAGAGGCGACAAAGAGCGCAAGAATCAGGAGGGCAGAGAGATGGAAAGGTCTCATCGCGGGCGAATGATAGCCACGAGGTGATCGTTGCACAAGCGAAGGACGCCTTGCTACAATCCGCCCGCATGCGCCACTCCGGCCGAGCCCTCTTTCTCGTACCAGTCGTCTATGTGGCGATCATCCTCGGACTTCTCTTCCTGCAGTTCTCTGGAGGCGAGCGAATCACGCGCTCGGTGGGCGCACTCACCCTCCGCGCGGCCAGGTCAGGCATCAGTGACGACGGAAGCCCAATCGTCACCGATGTTGAACTCACCTTCGAAGGGCTGCGATTCGCTTTCACAGGCGAGAGTGGCCTCATTGTTGAGAGTTTCTCAGACGTCTCCGATCGATACGTGAATGGCTACGAGATTCTGGACAACGGCTTCCTCATCTCGTTCGACGAGGGGTATGGTCTCGAGTTTTCCGTGGCATCAGACCCGCGAGAACTGCAGGTTCGACTGGAGGCGGAGAACCAACCTTCCGGTGTCAGGGAGTTCTCCATTCCGTTCTCTCTCGACTTCCTGCCGGACGAACGGAGCGAGAACGCAAGTTTCGCCACGATCGAGCGAGAAGACAGCGAGTACTATCTGACGGCACCGCCGGACGTGCGAATCGATCTTCAGAACGAGAAGTTCGTTCTTGGCCCGAATGCCATTGGCCAGCGCGTTCGCTACGTGGAAGCAGTAGAAGG
>JANQQY010000182.1 GCA_028284845.1 Spirochaetales bacterium | reverse complement strand
GAAGTGCGTTTTCGATCTCAGTGCGATTGGTCGCGAACTCGGAGATATAGCTCGTCGGGTCATAGAACTTGTAGTAGATCTCGTAGCCTGAAAAACTGTCGGTATCGTTCTCCGTATCGTGCTGCAGAGTGACGGCGGCGGGTAGCTCCGTTACTCCCGTCTGCACCGGTCGGGCGAGAAATACTGTCTGCGGCAGCCCGCACGACAGTGTGATCAGGACGGCCGCCGACGCGACGATGGCCCTACCCTGCAACCTACGCTCGGATCGGGTCGTCGTACTCAAGCTCGTCCGCCGTCGCGGCCAGGCCGCCGTCGATATCAACAAGCTCGTAGATGGTGATTGGCCGCTGCTTTCCTTTCACACGGATCAGATCAAGCTCACGCCCAATAGCCTTGTCGCGTATCTCGCCCCATGTGTTCTCGCTGGCGATCACGTTTGTCCCGTACGCCTTGTTGATCCCTTCAAGGCGAGCGCCAAGGTTCACATGGTCTCCCATCAGCGTGTAGTTGAGTCGACCGGCACTTCCCATATTGCCTACCGTCATCAAACCGCTGTTGATGCCTATTCCAATGTCGATCGGTTTTGGAGGCAAGAAGGCCCAGTCGGGATCCTCTTGTTTGAGCTGTGCCATCCGGTCGTTGAACTCGTGGAGCACTTCCATCTGTCGCAAGGCGCACTTGGCAGCGAGAATTCGGTGATCCCGTTGCGGAAGCGGAGCGCCCCAGAAACACATGATCTCGTCCCCTACGTACTTATCGAGCGTTCCGTTGTACTCGAGAATCACATTGGTCATTGCTGTCAGATACTCGTTGAGGTATTTGACGAGCTCTTGAGAGCTCATCGTCTCAGACATGTCCGTGAATCCGCGAATGTCGGAGAAGAGGACCGTAATCTCTTGTTCGACGCCACCCAGGACTGGCGGTGAGTCGATCAGATTGTCAACGACCTGCGGCGAGACGTACTTCCCGAACGTCTCGGTCAGCATTCGCTTCTCTCGGCCTTCGGTCAAAATGCGATAGAGCACCACAGCGACGAAGGTGAGTAGCATCGCAAGTGCCGGTGACGTGAAGTTGAGAATGAGCGCCTGTGTGTCAAAAATGATCGTGACTGCAAAGAAGAATGCAACCACCACCACCAGCACTATTCCGAAGCTCCAGAGCGGGTTCCGGAGGAGCCCGGCTACGACAGCAGCCAGGAAGGCGGCGACAGCGAGGATGCCGATGTCGAGCCATGTTGGTGCGTACCGCAGGAACCGGTCCATGATAATCGTGTTGAGAGCGTTCGCGTGAATCTCAACACCGTACATGAGTCCGTACGGCGTAAGCTTCTCATCGTCTGCCATTCCAGCCGAGAACGGACCGACCATAAGAATCTTTCCGTCGGCAGCTCGTGTCGGTCTCCACGTCGCCGGCTCAGGACCCACGACGCCTCGTGCCGTATACGCGGCGTACGATCGTACCGGAAAAGTCTGGTATCCGTCACGCGAAGGACTCGATCGAGGCCCGTTGTAGTTGATGAGCATCTCGCCGTTTTCGTTGATCGGAATGACGATGTCCTCGACCGTTCGTCGGACTTCCTCTTCAACGACCTCACCGTTCTCGTCAAAGACTGCGAGCGAGATTGGGACGGAGTATGGAACCCACTGGTCAACGGTTGTGTCGTAGACCTCGACATCTGGAATGGTGATTGACTCACCCAGGATGATCTCCAGGTCGTCGTAGCTCTTGTTGAAGTACTCAAGGGCGAGTGAAAGCGTGATGCTCGGAACGAAGTGATCCTGGATCCGACGGACGATGAAATAGCTATCCTCGAATGTTCCGTCGCCGTCTGCATCGACCAGGCGTTCTGGCGCCTCCGCTTCCATGGCACGGGTGACGTCGGCGATGACATCGTCTGTGAGTGGGAATTCAATGTGACTGTAGATGCCGTCACGATCAATCCAGGCGAGACGTTCGTAGTTCGCAAAATCGACCACCGTGTCCGTCGTCAATTCATCGAGCCGAATCTCGTCGACAATTCGGGAGACCTTGGCGACCAGTGGCTGCCGACGAAATACGGCGTCCCAGTCTTGGTCGAAGTTTGCGTGACCGTATCCGCGGGTGACAGCCCCATACGGCTGAAGGGGCGGCTCAAGTCCGAAGTGCGTCCGCATATCCCACCAGTTTCCCTGAATGTCGGTGATCTCGCCGGCGTTATCAAAGAGCACCTCGTGCCGTTGGAAGAACTCGATCGCTGCGTCAGATGGCGGGAATTGGCTTCCTAACTGAAACTGATTGGCGAGTACGGTCTCCAAATAGACCCGTCCGCTCTTTTCAATGGCATCGATCAGTGCAGCGTCGTTGTACGCCTCGTCGGATGGCTCGATGAAAAAAAGGTCCAAAAAGAGTGCCGTCTCTCGATTCGTCTGATCGCTGATTCTCGCAAATGAATTGACCAGGTCCGCATGACGCCAACGAGGCCACGGCCAGCGACCGAACTGGTTGAGACTGCTCGTGTCGATCCCGATGATCTCGATGGCCGGACTGATTGCCGGGTTTGCTTCTTGGACGACAACGCCTTCTTGCACGTTCTGTCCGCGAAACGTCTGCTTCAGGCTGAAGTGAACGGTCAACATCCGGAGCTCTAGTCGTTCCGGAATCGCCGTGGTATATGCGAGAAGAACAAAAACGCCGATCACCGCTGCTGCGATAATCAGCGCAAAGTACTGAGTCTTGAAAACTCTGCTGGCCACAATACCCCCGAGCGATCGGGGCGTTCTGCTACCCGCCGATGCGGCCCTCGACCGTCAGCGAGATTATACGGTTGCGTGCCAAGTTTGTCCAACTGCTTGTGGGGTAATCCTCTATGACCGCTCGGTATGCGTCCGCGGCGGCTGTGATCTGGTCGGTGACCTCGAGGATTCGTGCTACGGCGAACGCCGCGCGGGGCGCTTCAGGACTCGAGTCGCCGAAGCGATCGACGACCTGCCGATAGAATCCGAGCGCGCGTTCCGGGTTCCCATCATTCTCTGCTGTGGTGGCGGCATCCATGAGTGCGACTCCGGCAAGGTAGCTCTCCCCTGCCCTCACCGCCGCTTCTTCGTACTGGACGGAGGCTTCACCCCATCGTTCCAGCTCTGCGAGTGCCTGCGCCAGAAGAAGTCCTGCGCGGACTCCCGCATACGAACTCCCATACTGCTCAATGATTGAGGTTGCGGTTTCTTCGAGCAGCTCGAACTGAGCGGTCTGCTCCTCTGAACCCAGGCCGACCCAGGATACAAGATCATCCTCCAAGCCCTCGACGGCGATCAAGGCGCGCTCTTCCCGCGTTCCTTGGATTGAGAGCGCAATGAGTAGTCCGACCACCATGACAACAACTGCCACTCCAATGACAATCATCGGGGTTCGGAAGCGGGTAAGGAATCGAATGAGCGGGTGAACATCGCCGCTCTGTTGCTGACGCGTACTGCCTGTCTCTTTCATCTTTGCCTCTGCTATTTCACGATGTTGAGTTCTTTAATCAACCTGGAGAGATAGGTTCTCTGGATTCCCAGGACTTTTGAGGTTTCGGTCTGGTTCCACTTATGGCTACGGAGGGCGCTTTCGATGAAGTGTCGCTTGAAGAGCGTCACGGCTTCGCGTAGCGGGCGCTCCGCATAGTGGTCGTCTGATGTTGGTTCCGCGGTCTGGAGTATGAGATCGCCGGGCGAGATCATGTCGCCGGCGCAGATGACGACCGCACGCTCGACTGCGTTTTCGAGCTCGCGGACATTGCCGGGCCACGTATACGAGAGGAGAACCTCCATTGCGGAATCGGTGAATCCCCGTACGTTCTTGTTCGTCTCCCGGCGGACGCGCTTGAGAAAGAACGTCGCCAGATCCGGGATATCTTCCTGACGCTGCCGTAGCGGTGGGATGTGCAGCGGCAGGACGTTCAGACGGTAGTAGAGGTCGTTTCGAAAGGTCCCTTGTTCGACCGCCTGATCGATATCTCGATTCGTCGCCGCAACGATACGCACGTCCACCGTGATTGGTTCGCTCGATCCGAGCTTCTCAAATGTTCGCTGCTGAATGACTCGCAGCATCTTTGCCTGGATCGTAAGCGGCAGCTCGCCGATCTCGTCAAGGAAGATCGTCCCTCCATCGGCGAGTTCAAATCGCCCTCGGCGATCGCTGCTTGCGTCCGTGAATGCGCCCTTCACGTGTCCAAAGAGCTCACTCTCTAGAAGCGACTCCGGAAGCGCCGCGCAGTTGACCCGTACCAATGGCCTGTCCGATCGTTTACTCTGAAGGTGGATCTGCTCGGCAAAGAGTTCCTTGCCAACGCCGCTCTCTCCGAGAATAAGCACGGAGCTGTCCGTCCGCGCGACACGTTCAACAAGCTCAAGCTTCTCCCGGATCGCACGACTTCCTCCAACGAAGGTGTGATAGCCCCTGTCGGTTGCGATCTGGTCCTGAAGGTTTGTGATCTCGTTGCGTGCGCGTTCAAATGATCGTGAGTTCTGGACTGCGAGTGCCGCCTGATTCGCAAAAATCTCAAGCCAATGCCGGTCGTCCTCAGTGAAGGGATTCCCGCTGTTTTTGTTGATGATCTCAATCACGCCGACGCATTCGTCGCGCACGCGCATAGGCACCGCCAAGATTCGCTGAGTGGCGAATCCGACCTTCTTTCCAATGTCCCCGAAATACCGGGGATCGTTGCTCACGTCGTTCACGACGAGGGAGCGATTATTCTGAAAGACCCAGCCCGCGATTCCCTCACCCTTCTTCAGGCTGAATTTCTGAACATCCTGCGCCTTTGATCCGAGAGCGATTTCAAAGTAGAGACGTTCATTTTCAGGGTTTGCAAGCAGGAGCGAACTCGCCTCACCGTCTGTGAGGCGAGTTGCTGACTCTATGATTCGCGTTAAGAGCGTCTTTGGCTCTGAGTAGTCCGAGTTGATCAGCGCGTTCAATTCGATCAGCGTCTCGAACTTCTGCGGATCAACGGGACTCATGAACATTGCGTCGTCAGTAGTTTGGGCCTCGCCCGCTACTCCTGCTCCTTGTCCTTATCCTTGAGCATGTCGCCAAGTGTAAAGGTGGAGCCATCTTCGTCGCCAATGTACTTCTGCATCTCTTGGCGGGCTTCTTGTCGAGCAAGCTCACGAACCGAGAGTGAGAGCCTCTGTCTTCCGGCATTGAGCTCAGTTACGACAGCACGAATCTTGTCGCCAACGTTGACGTTCTCAACCGCTTTCTCGAACGGCACCTCACGAGGATCGGAGAGCTGGGACTTGTTGATAAGCCCCTCAATTCCGCCCTGGACTCGGACGAACACACCAAAATCGGTGATGTTTGTCACCTCGCCGTCGATGATGCTGCGTTCCGGGTAGGCTTTCTTGAGACTGTCCCACGGATCTTCGGAGAGTTGCTTGATTCCGAGCCGGATGTTGTGATGCTCCGGATCGGTCTGAATGACAATGCATTCAATCTCTTGCCCCTCTTCGAGCGCAGCGCTCGGGTGTTTGTATCGCTTTGTCCATGAGAGGTCGTCGACGTGAAGGAATCCGTCTATGCCCTCGTCCAGCTCAATAAATGCACCGGCATTTGTGAGTTTCTTGACCTTTCGCGTCAGACGCATGCCTTCGGGGAACTTGTCGTTCATCGAGTCCCACGGATTTGGCAATACCTGCTTGAGCCCGAGAGAGACTCGGCCGGCCGGCACGTCGTAGTCGAGGATCTTCGTCTCAACTTCGTCACCGACCTGCAGGAGGTCCTTGGGATGATTAATTCGCTTCACCCAGGAGAGTTCCGAGATGTGGGCAAGTCCCTCGATCCCTTCCTCGAGTTCGATAAATGCCCCGAAGTCGGTGAGTTTCGTGACCTTGCCCTTCACTACCATGTCGGTGTTGTACTTGGCTTCGAAGTGATTCCAAGGGTCTTCCGTCAGGTGCTTGAGACTCAGATTGATCTTCTGGTTCTCGTGGTCCATTCGGATGACCTTGAGTGCCATCGTCTCGCCGCGCTTGACGTAGTCCTTCGGCCGGTTCACGTGGCCCCAACTCATATCGTTGATATGCAAGAGACCATCGAATCCACCAAGGTCGACGAAGGCGCCGAACGATGTGAAGCTTTTCACGCTTCCTTCGACAACGTCACCAATCTCCACGTGCTCGAAGAATTCCTTCTTGCGCTTGGTGGCCTCTTCCTCGATGTAATCGCGCCGGGACAGCACGATGTTCACACGATTCTCGCTGTATATGCGCTCAACGTAGAACTTGCTCGTGAGTCCCACATACTCTTCCGCGTTTTCCACGCGTCGCGTGTCCATCTTCGAGATCGGGTTGAATGCCCGAAGCTTGTGCCCCAGGTCTACCTCGAATCCGCCCTTTATGGCCCGGGCTACCGTTCCTTCTACCGGCTTACGATCATTGAATGCGTCTTTGAGTTCCTTCCAAAAACGCTTTTCGTCAGCCTTGCGCTTTGAAACAACGACACCGCCGCCAAGCGTTTCCTTGTTAACAAGGACGACCTCGACGGTGTCACCCACCGCGGGAGTCTCATCAAACTCCTCAGTGGGGACTCTGCCTTCCGACTTATAGCCGATATCGATGAAGGTGGTTTCCGGGCCAGTCTGAATCACAGTTCCTTCAACCAGCTGACCAACCTCAAGCTCGTCGAGCGGCTGGAGATACTGCTCCTGCAGTGCCTCCTGTAGCTGCTGATGCACAGAGGTGTCGCTGCTTTGTACGTCCCTGTCTGTCATGACTGCCCAATTGCTCCTGTGGATGTGGATTTTGCACGTGTCCGGAGAATAGCGTTCAACACGATCGCACAAACCTGATCTACGGTCAAGTTCGAGCTGTCAATGTACAATGCTGAAGGGTCCAACTTCAAGGCTCCAAATGGTTTTGTTTTGTCAATGTGGTCCCGTTCCGCGATGGAGTTTCGCACTTCATCGAGTGTTGTGGCCGATGTCGATTCCGCGAATCGTCGTGCCGCTCGCGATTCGATCGTAGCATCAAGAAAGATTCGCACTTCCGCCTGGGGAAAGACGACCGTGGTCATATCTCGGCCCTCCGCGATCACATCTCGTTGCGCCGCACACTCGCGAAGGTGCTCATTCACGACCTCACGTATTCCCGTGCCTGAGGAGACAATCGCCACATACTCCGTGACGCTCGGGTCCCTCAGTTCCGACTCAAGATGCCTGCCGTCCAGGGCCACGCCGGTGGGGGATGACTCAAGACGCACTCTCAAGATCGATTTGACCTGCACCGATTCCGGCGCAGTATGAATGCCTTGCTGAATCAGTTGCCAGGTTATGGCACGGTAGAGGTTGCCGCTATTCAGATAGAGGAACCCCGCCTTGTCTGCGATTCTGTGTGCGATCGTTGACTTGCCCGTCCCTGCCGGACCATCAATCGCGACGATCACGATTGCTCACCCCTCTGGGCGGCATGCGTGAACCACTGAACCTCTTTCTGCGTCAGTGGCCGATACTGGCCGCTCGGTATCCCTTGAATCTTAATGACTCCAACTCGAATCCGATGAATCTTCCGCACGCCAATGTGCCAGTGCGCAAAGACTCTTCGGATTTCCCGGTTTTTTCCTTCGAGCAACGTCAGGCGAACCGATCGAGGCGTCTTGTATCGATATGATTTGAGTTGATAGCGCTCGCCTTCGATGGTGATTCCCTGACGATAGCTGTCCAGCAAAGACTCCGGGATCGGCTGTTGAGTGTCGACCTGGTACTCTTTTTCGATCCGGCCCGACGGATGGCTGACGGATTTCGCAAACTCACCGTCATTCGTGAAGAGGATGAGTCCCGACGAGAGGAAATCCAACCTTCCGACGCTGAACAACCGCTCACTGAAGTGTGGTTGCAGGAGGGAGATCGCGAGCTGACGGCCTTGCGGATCGCTGCTGGAGCAGAGGTAGCGTCGAGGCTTGTTGAGCGCGATGTAGACATGTCGGGTTTCCGGCTGGACTCTGCGTCCATCCACTCTGACCTCGTCATGCGCGGTGACCTTGGTGCCGAGCTCGGTTACGATCTCGCCGTTTACCGTCACGGAACCTCCGGCAA
>JANQQY010000162.1 GCA_028284845.1 Spirochaetales bacterium | reverse complement strand
TGATCCCGGCGGTCGTGGTCCTTGCCATCGCCGCTCGTCATCTCACCGGCCGGTCGGTCGTTCTTGCAGGAGTGCCTCGATGAGCGTGCGCGTCGGATTGAGCGGCATCAGCCATCGGTACCCGCGGACCGATGCGAATGCCGTCTCGGATGTGAACCTCACCATTGAGCCTGGCGAAATGATCTGCCTCGTTGGGCCGTCAGGCTGCGGGAAGACCACACTGCTCAAGATTCTGAGTGGGCTCCTTCTACCCGACAATGGGAGCGTCTGCTTTGGAGACGAGGATGTCACGACGGTTGCGCCTGAGAATCGTCGTGCCGTGATGGTCTTCCAGAATCATCTCCTCTTCCCGTTCCTCTCGGTTTTGGACAACGTAGGATTCGGCATGCGGATGCGTGGCGTTCCGCGGAGCGAGTGGGAACCTGTCTCCCGCGAAATGCTTGGGCGGGTTCGCCTCTCCGGAATGGAGACGCGGCGTCCAGCGAGTCTCTCTGGAGGGCAGCAGCAGCGCGTTGCGCTCGCACGCGCACTTGTGGCGGACCCGCAGGTACTCCTGCTCGACGAACCACTCGCGAATCTCGATCGACATCTCCGGGAAGACATGCGGCAGGTGATCCTCGATCTTCAGCGCGAAACTCGCGTCACTACCGTGTGCGTCACCCACGATCAGGAAGAAGCTGTCCTCCTTGGCGATCGAATTGCGATGATGTTCGAGTCACAGATCTCACAGCTCGGGGAGGCTCAGGACTTCTACGATCGTCCCGCCGCGGTCCGTGTCGCGCGTTTCTTTGGCAATCATAATCAGCTGGAGGCGATGCGCGACGGCAATCTCGTCTCGAGCGAGCTTGGAGTGCTTCGTCTTGGTCCTGAACCCGGGGGTGCCGACTGGCCGGGCGACGGCGCAGTGTGCGTTCACGTGCGGCCGGAGGTGATCCGAATGAATGAGGCGGGTACCGACGGCGAGAACACGCTTGAAGGTGTGGTGCGTCATCGCGTCTACGTGGGTACCTACGTTCGATACACGGTGGATGTTGGAGGGCAGCCGTGGCAGGTCGTCGCCACGCCGCATGGTCGTGACTTCCGGGAAGGGGAACTCGTCACACTCTCACTACCCGCCGAGCGGATCTGGCTCACTCGCGATTAGCAGCCACTACTCTTCGATCGTGAACTCTTCTTTTGGCGCGGCGCAGACCGGACACACCCAATCGTCTGGGAGAGCTTCGAACGAGGTGCCCGCTGCTATGTCGCCGTCCGGATCACCCTCTTCAGGGTCGTAGATGTAGCCACACACATTGCAGACGTACTTCGCCATGGATGCCTCAATGCCGTCGATCATATCGCCGGGTTCGACGGCGTTCAACCGGTTGGCTCAGGGGTCGGCACCGATAACACGCATCGCAACGTCGGCCCACTCCCAGAGCCGCTGAGGCTCGTAGCGAACAGTGCTGATGTCCTTGAGGATGAACTCGAGCGGGGAACCGGTTCGCCGGCACGTGTCGCGGGTCTCTTCCAGATCCGACCGGACCGACTCCCAATCCATGCTGTCTGGCGAAAGCTGTGCCGGACTCGGCTTCCGAGAGAAGACGAAATCGCCCGCGATCTGCTCGGCGCCGTTCTGGACGTTTGCCCACGGGCTCATCGAAATCTTGCGCACGTTTGGAATGGTCCTGATCTGATCGATTTTCTGATCGAGCGGCTCACAACACCCGTAGTAGCCAAGACCGAATCGTTCAAACCAGGGCCGCTGATAGGTTGTTTCGAACTCGTTGTGCATCGCAGGAGAAACTGAGGAGAAGAGCTGTGCCATGCCAAACGTCCACAGGTCGCGCGACCGTGTGCTACCGGCTGCATTCTCCGCGTCGGCAACAAGTGACTTGGAGATCTCATCCGAGTAGGCCCCGGTGCAGTGGATCCACTCCATCGGGTACCCCAGGAGCCCCTGCTCTTCGAGCTGATCGAGCATCGCGTGGTACCCGGTCGTCACGCGTCTCACGATCTCATGTACGAACTCCGGACGATCCACGAGATCATAGAGGGATTCCTCCACACCGTGCCACTCTGAGATACGATCCCAGAATGCGAACGTGGGATGCATTCCCTGCATCCTGACCTCAAGTTCGCCGCCAAGAAGCTCTTGGGCTTCGGCCTCACGACGGGAGGTTTTTTCCGCATCAAGTCGGACTCGTGGCGAGCGAATCTTCTCGAGGTCGTCCTCCGTAGCGAGTTGATCGGTGTAGTGGCGCCCAACAACGTCGTTTGCCGGATCTGAGGACGCATGATCGTCCTTCATCGAGAGACCAAGATTGGCGCCCTCGATCGCCTTGTGCACGTAGAAGTAGGGCTCAACGACCATATCAACCCTCAGGTGTCGCCAACGGTAGAGCGTCCGACGCAGCTCGATTTCGATGCAACGGGCAAACCCGCCTTCGCTCTGGAGGGTAAGCTCGTCATCCACGTTCATCTCGTGCCAAGGAATCTGATCGATCATGACCATGGGCCGCTCAGGTTTGAGAGCATTCAGCGCCCGCCAGAGCGACCGAGTCTTCTCCTGTCGAGGATCGCTCGCGATCTCTGCTACCTGCGCGGCGAGGGGGCGGATGATGTCGCGGTCGTGCATGCTCTACTGTAGCTGTGGGAGCGGGAGGTGTCACGAAGCGTGGTGATGACTACACGGCAAGTCGTCCATTTGGAAGAAGTTACGCGAGCCGACACCACTCGGTGGGCCTTCGTTTGCTGCAATCGCACTCCGCGCAGCGGCTTACGCCGCGAAAAACACCACGCTTCGTGACACTACCGGATCATCGAGCGCGGATCGAGGAGCTCTTCGATTTCGTTCTGCTCAAGGAGTCCACTCTCCGTGACAACGTCGCGGATCGTTCGCTTCTCGTGGAACGCCTTATGTGCGAGCTCCGCTGCCTTGTCGTATCCAATCCGGGTGGCCAACGGCGTCACGAGCGCCAAGCTCCACTCGATCCAGTACTCGCACCGTTCGGCATCAACCGTGATCCCATCCACACATCGCTCGGCGAATGCCACGCAGCTCTCCCGAAGGATAGAGATGGAACTCAGCGTCTCGTGGGCGAGGAGGGGGTGCATCATGTTGAGCTCGAGCGGAGCGTTCTGCCCGGCGACTGTGATCGCTGTGACTTTTCCCATGATGTGGGCCGCGACCTGAATGATCATCTCCGGAATGACCGGATTCACCTTTCCCGGCATGATCGAGCTTCCCGGCTGCAGCTCGGGTAGGAGGATCTCGCCGAGCGCCGCTCGCGGTCCACTGGCCAGGAGACGAAGATCGTTCGCGATCTTCATCAGGCTCACCGCAAGCGAGTTGAGTGCTCCCGCGAGCTCCACCTGTGCGTCTCGGTTTGCAATCGCCTCAAACCGGCTTTCCGCTTCAACAAAGGGAATTCCTGTTTCCTGTGCGATGCCCTTGATCGCCTTTGCAGCAAACTCGGGATGTGCGTTGAGACCGGTCCCTACCGCCGTTCCACCAAGTGCCAGTTCCGCCAGATTGGGAAGCGTTCTCCGGAGTCGGTCGGCATTCTTCCGCATTTGGACGGCGAACCCTTCGAACTCTTGCCCAACGGACATTGGCACCGCATCCTGGAGGTGCGTCCGCCCGATCTTGACGATGCTCGAGAACTCCTCCGCCTTCTTTCCAAAACTATCCGCAAGCTGTGCGACGGCGTTGATGAGCCCCGGCATTTCCATGCTGTTTGCGATGTGAAGTGCCGTTGGGATCACATCGTTGCTCGACTGTCCGCGGTTCACATGATCGTTCGGATGGACAGGATCACGCCTTCCAATGGGAGCACCGAGAATCTCGCTGGCGCGATTGGCAATCACCTCGTTGGCGTTCATGTTCCAACTCGTTCCGCTCCCGGTCTGAAAGATGTCGATGGGGAAGTGCTCGTCCCATTTCCCTTCAATGACCTCGGCCGCCGCCTGTTCGATCGCGGCTGTCAGTTTTGTGTCTACGGTGCCGAGTTCGCCGTTCGAGATCGCGGCATGCTTCTTGATCAGCCCGAGCGCCCGGATGAACGGCTTAGGAATTCTGTGCTCAGAGACTCCAAAGTTCTGCACCGCTCGCTGCGTCTGGGCGCCGTAGTAGGCCCATCCGGGGATGGGGACTTCACCCATGCTGTCGCGTTCGATCCGGTCGGGGTGATTGGTGGGGGTGGACATGGTGCGCCTCCTTGGGTGGTTCCCTGAAGAATACAAAGAGGAGGTGCGCGGAGCTACATCGACCCGCCGTCAGATGGAGGGTAGAATCGGGCCAAGCGCGGTAAGTGCCGCGATTGGAGGTCCCCCATCGGTACCTCTCCCGCTTGAAGGAGCAATGTCAGAGGTCTACGATGATATCAAAGCGCATTTTGAGAACACCGACGATGTAACCGTGAACTCCGGTCGCGGCGCACAGGGGCTTAAGCACGATGGCAAGCTCTTTGCCATGTTCTACAAGGGTGATCTCACGCTTCGGTTCTCGCCTGCTCGCACCAGCGCGCTGATTGAATCCGGTGAGGCGGAGCCGTATGATCCCGGCACCGGGAAACCGATGCGTGATCGGGTCCTGATACCCGCTGCGAGGAGGTCGAGCTGGATTGCCCTTACCGAGGAGTCCGCACAGGCGGCTCGCGATGGATTTGCGTAGAGGTACCGGGTTGTTCAGGCACCGGCGTGGCGGGAAGGCTGCTTCCGGTGAGGGTCGCCACAGCCCCGGCTACTCCGGGTACTGGCTGTAGATTCTCTCAGTCATCCGCTCTGCCGTCCCAAAGTTAATGCTCGGCTCCTCGTAGACTTCGTCCCATCGCTGACGGGCGAGACCTGTCTCCTTCCAAGAGGGGACGGCGTCGGTGCGCCATGGACGACAACGCACCTGATAGCCGCGAAACGGATCGAGCGTCTCGTTCATCCACTCCACGATCTGGTCGTGCAGCTGATCTCGAATCGATTGATGCTGAGGGCTCGCGATGAGGTTCGACATCTCGTATGGATCTGTTTCCAGATCGTAGAGTTCGTCCGTTTCCATGAGATTGATCACAAGCTTGTATCGCCCATCGGTGACACCTCGAGCGGGCTGAAATCCTCCAAAGGTGTCGCGTGTGATCTGGAATCGGTTGAACTCTAGAAATACCGGACCTGCTCGGTGTGCCGTGGGATCTCTAAGCATTGGGATGAGGCTCTGGCCCTCGATGTACGAGGTGCGCTCAATATCAAAGAAGTCGAGAATGGTGGCTGTGATGTCGATGTGGGAGATCGGCTCCGCCGAACGCCTTCCCGGTTCGACTACACCGGGCCACCTCACTGCGAAGGGGACGCCGTAGTTCTCTTCGTACATCGCGGAGCCTTTGCCCCTCAACCGGTGCGCCCCGGCGAGATCCGCATGATCGGCCGTGTAGATGACCATTGGGTCGTCGGCATACTGGTCGATCGCTTGCAGGAGCTCTCCAATGAGCGTGTCGACGAAGGAGCTGCAGGCGAGGTACTTCCGCACAGGTGGCGCAATGCGTTCCGCCCGCTCATCGTCGCTTAGCTCTGCGGGGAAACCGAGTTTGGGATCATCCGCCCACAGACGTTGCGCGAGCGGCTTCTGATCCATGTCGTAGTTCATGTTTGGCGTTACCGGCGGGGCGTAGTCTTGGAACGGCTCGTAGTACTCTCGAGGGCAGAGCGAAGGACCGTGGGGCTCGTCGAACGAAACTACGAGGAGGTAGTCCTCATCCCGGTGGTCACGAATGAATCGCTCGGCTCTTGCAGAGGTCCGATGTGCGTAGGTGAACTCGCGAGTGAACCACGGCTCGTCCACGGAACTCCACTCTCGCGAGCGCCGGCGCTCCTCCGGCGAGAGCTCATCAAGGTACATTCGCATGTCGTACCAGTAGGAGGGATCCCAGCCAGGTGCGGCCGTGCCGGATCCAAAGTAGTCGCCCCCGTCCAGATGCCACTTCCCAACATAGCCGGCGCAGATGCCCGCATCCGTCAAGCGCTCCCCAACACTCTTGATATTGTTGTAGAGCTGCATCTCATTGCCCATCATCCCATTTGTGTGGGGGTAGCTTCCGGTGAAGATCGATGATCGTGCGGGGCTGCAAACCGCTTGAGTGCAGTAGGCTCGCTCAAACACGGCACCCTGCTCCCCAAAGCGTCTCAGGTGTGGAGTGTTCGAACGCCCACCCGCGTAGAGGTCTGTCCACTCGCGTCGCTGTGTGTCCACCATGATGAGGACGATCTGCTTCTTGCTTGACTGCATGATGACTCCGATTCTCCGCCTCGCTCTCGCTTCTATGTGCTACTGCGCCGCCGTGGCTCCATTGTCTCTGTGCGCGATCGTACGGCTCCCAACTACAGCCGTCTTCAGCACATACTCGCGGGGCGTCACTCCGAACCGGGTCTTGAAGATCCGGTAGAAGTAGCTCTCGTTGTCGAATCCTACCTGGCGCATGACCGACCGAACACTGAGCTCAGCGTCCCGCTCGAGTAGGCTCGCAGCTTTGTCCAGCCGGTACGACTTCAGGTAGTCAGCGAACGACTCGCCCACACGTTCCTTGAAGAGGTGCCCAACGTACGACGCGGACATGCCAAGATCAGCTGCGAGTGCCTTCAGGTTCAGGTTCGGATCTGTGAAGCTACTCTGGATTGCCTCAAG
>JANQQY010000141.1 GCA_028284845.1 Spirochaetales bacterium | reverse complement strand
GCGCGTCCTTCGAGCTCTCCGCCCTCTTCTCTTTCCCGCCCAACGATGAATGAGTCACTTGGTAGCTGCGCTTCGAATGTTAGGCCTTTACTGAGATTCTTCTCGAGCGCCTTCTTGGTGACGTAGGTTGGGAGCCAGCCGGTGTTCTGTACAGCAATCCGGAGTCGATAGCGGCGTTCGCCGAGTTCCATGGCGCTCGCCTCAACGAGCTCAAGTCGCGGGCTCAGCTTCGCCTGCCAGATCACCCATTCGGCAAGAGGCGCGATTTCGTCCTCAAGGAACTGCGGAGGAGGATTGCGCCAGACACGGGCAAAGTCCCAACCACCAAGTTCGACCTCTCCCAGCTCTGGATGCTCAAAAGCGTACCAGTCGACATAGCCGGTGCCTGGGAGGTTCGCATCGCTCCACTCCAGCATCTTGAGATCGTCCTCAACCGGATGCGACCGATACCAGTCGATGAAGTGGTTCATCTCAACTCCAGCCTGCTGCTGAATACTCCAGATCTCCGGGGCCCAGACAAAGATCCCAATGTGATCAAAGAACCACTCGGCCGAGTCGCCCCCCAACACCTGCTTCGGGTGGTATCGAAAGTCCTTGTTGATATTGAGATGGGGATATCCCGTGAGCTCCGTCCCCTTCTCACCCACCTCGTTGTAGACCCAGAGGTCCTCTGCGGCAAAGGCCTCATCTGACTGTCCGGAGTAGGGCCTGAGCAGAACGCCGGAGAAGGTATGAAACTCCGTTGCACCGGTGATGTTCGGATGAGTGGTGATGAAGGATGCGACGGCTCGGGTCTCCGGCTCCGAGAATGGAAAGGGGCCGGCCCCCTTCTGATCGTGCTCCACGCGCCAGTTGTTCGCGAAGTTCCGGTTGTAGTCGAGACCGGCCGGATCCCTCCGATACTCGAAACCCAGGCCGTCGTAACCCTCCACTCGTCCTTCGTAGGAGACTCGGTAGTAGGTCCCACCCTCCTCGCCCGGCGCCCGCTTGATCATGAGGCGGGGTTCATCAGGGTGTCTCTTCCACTGCCCATTCGAGTCTTTGACGCGCATCTGGAGAATCCTGCCGTCCCCATCGGCATCGGTTACCTCGAGTCCCTCAATCGGTTCACCAAGATAGGGCCACGATCGGGGCCCGGATCGCACCCAGCGCGGGGAATCGCCAAGGGCAAGCTCAGCACCATCGGGGCTGACTCGTGGGCAGACGTAGAGCGCGCGTGTATCGAGAAGCCGAGTATCATCGGCGTCCTGACCATATCCGGTGAGGAGTCGGTTGATGAGATAGAGCGTTGCGGACGAGCCGGAGACCTCGGTCGCGTGGACATTGGCGTCCACCCAGTACGCCGGCTTCTCAGAGGCGGGTCCTGTCGCCTGGTTTGTGAGCGTAACGACCCAGATGTCTCGACCCTCAGAACTCTTGCCGATGCTCTCAATGGAGGAAAGCTCGGGATGTCCTGCGACCAGCTCGTTCAGGATAGAGGTCAGGTCGTCGAACCGGTAGTAGCGATCAAAGGTGAGCTTTGGCATGCAGCATTGTAGTCAGCTTCCGGCGACACCGATAGGGTCACGTCTCGGGTGGTCGCCGAAGGCGCTTGGTCATTGAGGCCCGCTTCTTGGAGGAGAGCCGGCGTTCCCGAGAGGCCCGTGTGGGAGTCGTGGGCCGACGTTTAGGTCCGACGTGGAGCGCTGCCTCGATGAGCATCAGAAGCCGCTCGGTGGCGCGAGTCCGATTGTGGAGTTGACTCCGCGTCTCGGAACTGCTGACCACGAGTTCGTCATCTGCGTTGATGCGGTTCCGGAGCCGCGATCGAAGCCGGTCTGCGTCGGCCTCCTCAAGACCAAGCTCCTTCACGGCAAGACGCAAGGTCACTCGAGTGTTCACCTTGTTCACGTTTTGCCCGCCGGGCCCACCGGATCTCGTGAACTCTACTTCTACCCCACGCTCAATGCGCGCGCGGAGTTCCTCCGCAGTCATCCCGGATCCAGGTCGACAGCCAGGACGTTTGTATAGGCAGTGGGCAGATCGGTGGGCAGCTGCACGACGAGAGCGCCGTAACTCTGAGTGAACGGGCAATCGCCCGCACCCAGGAGCCGAACCGTGCGGACACGCTCATCGGCGCGTAGGCTTCGGATCA
>JANQQY010000140.1 GCA_028284845.1 Spirochaetales bacterium | reverse complement strand
GCCGAGTCGCTGGCCCTTTCCCACCGGCACAAGACCGTCGATCGCACGGATTCCGGTCACGAGTTGTTCGCGAATAGGCGGACGCTCAAGGGGATCCGGAGGAGTGCTGACCACCGGATAGAGCGTTCGTGTGTTGATGTTGCCACGACCATCGACAGCCTTGCCAAGCGGGCCAAGTACACGCCCGAGGAGATCATCCCCCACCGGGACATTCATGGTGCTTCCGGTTGCAACAACGCGAGATCCAACCTGAATGCCGTCGATGTCGGTGAAGGGCATGAGTTGTACGGTGCGCCCTTTGAGCCCAACTACCTCACCCCAAACGAGTGGACCACCGGGGGTAAGCTCGATCTGACAGACCTCGCCGACCACCGCTTGCGGCCCAAGGCTCTCTACAAGCAGCCCCTGGACGCGCTGAACTCGGCCGATATACCGAATAGTCTCCGTCTGTTCGACGACAGCTGTGTACTTATCAAATGAGCTCATGGTCCCCTCCCCGAACCAGAGCGATCCCGCGTGGCGTTGGGCCCGCGGGATACCTCTACTTCTTCGCCTTCGCTCTCACTGGAATGAGCTCGAGAATGCGGTCCTCGATCTCCTGCAGCTGGCTCGCGATGCGCGCGTCGATCTCACCAAAATCGGTCTCGATGATGGCACCGCCCGGATCCACGGTGCTGTCCTCTGCGACCGTGATGTGATGATCCTTCTCAACTCGGTCAATGATCTCCTGGATGTGGTTCGTGACCATCTCCAGGTCTTCAATGTTGACGCGGATGATAACGTCGGTCTTCTCTTTCAGCTTGCGCAGCGCCTGAGTGACGTTGTTCACGACCACATTGCGCTGGTTCTCGCTAATGACCTTCACAACCTTCTTGGCAATCTGAACGACGAGGTTCACGATCTGAGATTCGGATTCCTCTATGATCTCGTTCCGTCGATCGATCGCCTTGTTGATAATCACATGGAGACGCTCGACGAGGCGTCGGTGTTCCGCCTGGCCCTCGAGGAAGCCGTTCTCTCGACCCTCTTCAAACCCTTGCCTTCGGGCCTCTTCTTCCGCCTCCCGTGCGACGCGAGTCGACTCCTTCGAGGTCTCTTGCGCCTGCTCCTCGGCCTCCGCAACGATGCGCTTCGCTTCCGACTCCGCATCTTCCTTGATCTGCTGGGCCTCTTCCTGCTTGCTCTTGACCTCTTGGAACGCCACTCGTTCGGCGTCTTTGACAATACGGTCGGCTTCCTCGCGAGCGCGCTCGAGCATCGACTCGCGTTCTTGCTCCCACTGCGCCTGGAACTCTTCCGCCTCGCGCCGGAGATCATCGGCGGTGGGGCCTGTGTACTCTTCGACCTCCTCTACTTCCTGCACAGCCAGCTGTGGAGCGAACTCTTCAGGCGGCTGGATGTAGACCTTGCGAAAAGTGTTCTTGATGTCCTGCGCGCGAAATACGTTCCTCGCCATTTACACCACCCTGAAGAATCAGCCTTCCAGCCGATTCCTCCTTACAAACTGGTCACACGACCGCGTCTGTGAAAAAAACGGCTTCTGAGCCGATTCCTTCTAACGAAATGGTCATACGACCTAGTCGTCCATGAAGAATCGGCTTCCCAGCCGATTCCTTCTGACGAACTTGTGGTTACACCACAAGTTCGTCCTCGCCAGCACGAGCAACGACGATTTCGCCCTGCTCTTCCAGCTTTCTGATTATCGACACAATCTTCTGCTGCGATTCCTCTACGTCCTTCATTCGAATTGGGCCCATGTACTCCATGTCTTCCTTGAGGAGGGTCGCGGCACGACGACTCATGTTCCGGAAGATCTTGTCCTGGACCTCCGTGTCCACGCTCTTGAGAGCCTTCGCCATCTCGCTGACGTCAACTTCACGAAGCACCTTCTGAATCGCACGGTCGTCAAGCATGACGATGTCCTCAAAGACGAACATGCGTTTCTTGATGTCTTCGGCGAGCTCGGGATCCTCTTCCTCAAGACTCTCGATGATGACCTTCTCCGTCGACCTATCTACGAGGTTGAGAATCTCAACGATGCTCTCGACACCACCTGCGGCCGTGTAGTCCTCGTTCGAGAGCGTAGAGAGCTTCTTCTCAAGGACTCGCTCGACCTCCCGCAGTGTCTCGGGAGAGGTTCGGTCCATGGTCGCAATACGCTTGGCGACATCACTCTGGATTTCGTGTGGCAGGCTTCCCAAAATGACGCTCGCCTTCTGCGGTTCCAGATAGGCAAGAATGAGCGCGATGGTCTGAGGGTGCTCGGTCTGGATGAAGTTGAAGAGGTGCATCGGGTCGGTACGACGCACGAAATCGAATGGTCGAACCTGAAGGCTCGAGGTAAGGCGGTTGATGATGTCAACGGCCTTCTGACTTCCCAGCGACTTCTCAAGCAGCTCGCGTGCGTATTCGATGCCACCGGTCGTGATGAAGTCCTGAGCCATCATCAGCTCTTGGAACTCCATCAGGACTCGATCACGCTCTTCCGACTCCACACTTTCAAGGCGAGCTATCTCAAATGTCAGCGCCTCAATCTCGTCTTCGCGAAGGTGCTTGAAGATCTCAGAAGAGATCTCACTGCCCACGGTTACCAGAAAGATCGCAGCCTTCTGGCGCCCGGTGAGCTCCTTCTTCAGGCCGCTCTTTTTTCCACCCCCGCCACCTGCGGTGGCCATTGGGTTGGCTGGTTGCTTGGCCATACTACTCCTCCATCAGCCAGGTGCGAATGAGCTGCGCAACAT
>JANQQY010000100.1 GCA_028284845.1 Spirochaetales bacterium | reverse complement strand
GGCGGACTACCGCCATTCCGCTGGTGGGTCGGAGCTGATCCAGAGTATGAACTCCAGAGATATCGCCTTCTCGTGAGCGATGCTACGACACCATTTGCTCACTATACTCTGCGAAAGACCCTGATTGTCAATCGCGGCGCGCCTATTCCCGAACTCTTCGTCGCCCGTTTCGTGAAGCACCTGGACGGGACAACGCGCTTTTTCATCCTCCCAGCCGGGATGACGGCCAATCTTCGACTAAATGCACTGCTCGGCGGCGATGCGGCGGGTGAGAACCAAAATGCGATCGACTACCGCGCGTCGGCCGAGAGATACGGGCTCACCCCACGAGAGTCGGTCGTATTTGATATGATGCTCCGTGGCGTGAGAACGTTGGAGGCGGCATCAGATCTAGAGATTAGTGTGCACACTGTGAGGAGTCACCGACGGGCTGTATTTAGAAAGCTCGGCGTGAGCTCTCAGATCGAACTGATGGCAAAATTCGCTGATCCTCGACATCGCTTCGGTTGAACGTAGGTATGACATCACAAGGGACCTAATGGGGTAGGCGCCTAGACCGCATCGAGCGGCGAAGAATCAAGCAACGAAGATCTGAGCGCGTGACAGATAGTCTCAGTCATCGTGCCATCGCACCCCGAAAGCGACGCGCAAAGACGCTGATCCACCTTGTGATCGACTAGGTGCGCGGCGAGGCATGCCGACTCGGACGATCCAGGCCCAAGCAACTGCACGCCCACGAGACGCGAGCTAACAGACTCCACCACCACCTTGGCGATCCTAACTCGACCATCGCCTGTGCTGGTCATTCTCGCTGTTCCCACTGAGGCAGGAATGTCAAGGATAGAGCAGGCCTCAGCCGTCAGGCCGCACGTCGCGCTCTCCTCCGCACATCGAAGGATGAGTGGAGTCGTCGGTAGCGAGTCTGCAGCCGATTCTCCGGCAAGCCTCGAGACCACAAGGTGTGCCTGAAGTGAGTCTGAGGAGCCGAACCCAGTGGCATCTGAGGCGCTTCCAACGCAATACAGATTCGTGACAGAGCTCTCGAGACCCTTTCCGACCCGTACGTGTCCATGGAGGCCAAGCTCACATCCACATTCGGCAAGACCCAGGCCAGCAGTATTTGCCTGGTCTCCGGCGTTGAGCAGGACGGCTTCCGTAACTTCTGTGCGACCGCTTGCCAGCCGAATGGAGGCGGCGCCGTGCGCCTGACGCGAAATTTCGAGAATCTCCTCTCCAAGTACAACTTCCACGCCCAGCTCGTGCAGGCGTTCCTGGAGGATCAATCGGATGTCAAGATCGAACGCCCTCAGCAGGCGTGATCGGCGATCGATGAGCGTCACATTCGCCCCTGCACTAGCGCAGACAAAGGCCCATTCGCAGCCCAGCCAGTCGGCTCCAACGATGCAGACGCTGCGTGGGGCCTTACCAAGCTGAAGCAGCTGAACGGAGTCAATGACAGTCTTGCCGTCGCAATGAAATCGATCAGGATGTCTCGGTCTAGATCCCGTCGCGACTACGACAGCAGCTGCGTGCACCCGAGTGCCGTCGTCGAGCTCTACGAGTTGTCCAGATCGAATCGTCGGCTGGCCAGAGATGATCTCTGCGAAACCGTTGCCCTGGCACGACCTGACTATTCTAGAAGCTAGACGCTCGCGAGCGATCGCAGCGACTTCGGTCCAGGATCTCTGAACAGAGCTAGCCAACTGCTTGAGGCCCACCTCTAGGGGTGCCGCCCGATTGAAGGCAACTCGGGACTCTGACAGGAGCCTCTGCCAGAGTAGATCGTGGTTAAATCGCTGTGTTGCATTGTCGATGATGCAAGTGGACATGCCACGTTCTCGAGCGGCCTCGGCGGTCGCAAGTCCGGCCCTGGTGCAGCCGACAATTGCAAGATCACAGTATAGAATGGTCATACCCTAGGATCTCCTGACTCGCTCTGTGGATCCGCAAGACTCCGTCAGCTACGAGCCCCCTGTAGATTCTTCTCAAGCGACCTGATCAGATTCGCAACGCGCTTCATGTAGTGATGCTTCAACGCTCGGAAGAGCGTTGACGCGACGTGAGGCCTGGACGAAGCGAGGTCATCCAGGTTGCGGCTAGCCAGCACAAGAACCCTGGATCGATTTGCGGCGACGGCCCGCTCAATGGGCGCGAAGCTCACATCGACCGGCGTGCGGCCAAAAAGTGCATTCGGCCCGAGTATTGCGAATGGCTGTTGATATTCCGAGCTCGCATCCTCAACTGCGACCGTCCCCCGGTACACTACAAAGACTGATCTGCAGTGAGGACTCAGGCCGCCGTCGATGAATATCTCCCCTGCATTGACCTCGCGGAACGTAGTCTTCAGCCCAATTTGCAGCGCATCGTAGAGCGATAGACTGGACAATCCGTCGCATTCCAGAAGAAACGAGGCGAGCGCGCGCGCTCGCTCCTGGACGAAATGCCAAATTGCAACTTCTACAGGAGGCTCGAGCGCTTCGAACGCGAGCCCAATCAAAGAGTCCCCTGTGTTGGAGTTGCTTGAAATCCAGCGAGTAGATACGGCGGTACAGACATCTATCATTCCCAGCCGGAACTTGACGGAGAAGACTCGAGATGTGTCCCGGACCGCCTGAGTCCTTACACATAAGCCTCCGAGGCCAATATCCATGGCTCTTGCGGAAAGTGAGACCGAGCCATCAAAGAGATCGACATCGAATATCGCGGCAACGCGAGGATTGGCTCGTCGGTCTTCAAGGGCTCGATTGAACTGCGAACGATTCGATGCGACCCTATGCATGACTGCTCACTTCGCGTTGCTCCGCGGTGTTTCTAGGCGACTTCACATTTGAGACGCGTGAACGAGGGATTGACTCGGAATCTGGCACAATCGCCCGAGCAGGAATTAGCTGGCGGAGCAACCGAATCGGCTTTGGCCTCCGACGACTCAATGAGACATCTTGAGCTGCAAGATCGATGTGGTTCCTAGTCGGGTCGCCTCCGGTCTGTAGGGTTCGCTTACTTGTTATGCTGAGCACCTAGAATTGTGTCTTCGGTCACCCCCGGAATGACTAAATGACCCGATTGGAGCATGTCGTCGGTTCCTCGAGGCCATTGGGATTTTTCGGCGCATCCCAGTGCCAATTTTGATCTGAGTGCGTATCCAGAATTGCTCTCAGCCGGTGGCGATGATCTGGTCCCGAGGTTCCGGGCGGGTCGAGAGCGCAGTGCTCTGGGCGATCGAGTTGGAGGGCGGGATGAATGGCGACTGATCTAGGGAGCGTTAGGGCATCGAGAGATTGGTGCAGGACGAGAACAATCGCCTCGTAGCGGAACTCGTGAGAGATGGCGAGATCAGAGAGGCGGCATTCTGGCGCTCACTGAGCTCTCGTGCGTACTCGATTGGCCATATTCTCAGCACCCACGTTTCCGAAACCATGGAAATCACCGTGAGCACAGTGGTCGCACGTCTTGCCGCCGTAGGGCGGCGGAGCCAAGCCACGCGCAAAGTGCAACCGACTAAGAAAAGCAGTCTACCGGGCGGTAAGGAAAAGGTGGCGACGTACCGCGCGAGGTCTGCCTCCTGTCCGCTGGCCGGAAGACGGGCCCCGTACTCGCGATGGCGATCGCGAGCGCTCTGAACGAAAGCCAGCGAAAGAACTGGCTCTCCATCCGGATTGAAGAGGCCCTGTCTCTGCTCGGCTTCGTCGAGCATCGAGGAGATCTAGGTTTGACTCTTCATTGGAACGGGCCTGACGCAATCGGATTGAATCTTCGGATGGCCGTCTCAGCTGAAAACCGGATGCCATTGCATCACCAGGCCGCCCCCCAGGATGCCAAACGGATGCGTCCATGTGCGCCAGGCTGTCGGCCCAGGGATCTCATTCGGGTTGGCGCCGAGAATCATCCCGAGCCGGGTAGGGGTGCTCCCTGCGGAATCCGACGGTCTCTCCGCCCTGCTTCAAGTACGAAACGAACTGCCAAGGGCCCCTGGCAAAGCGTGAACTGGTTTCGCCGCGATGCCGCCCGGCGCCGCCGTGAGCTACGATCTACAGCCTTGACAACAAATGCCCTTCTCACTTCTTGCGCCTCAGGGCGCTTTCCGAAGATTAGAGTCTCCGGCTTGCTCTCGGACTGACGCTCCAGGATCCCCCTCGATTCATGCTGCACCGCAGCCCTCTGAGACCGCACCGGATCTTGTCATTGGCTAGTGGATGGTTAGTGGACGGTCTTTGAATGCTAGCCTGATCGGACTGAAGTAGAACTCGATATCGGCTCCCGACTCTCCATGAACGCGGGTCGCCGCCATGATGTGCACGCAGCCTGAGGTTGTTGGCCCTTCGTTGAATGACACCGTCGCTCTCATGGCAACTGCAGAGGAGGTGACGCGCTCCCAGAGCGCCGCTCCGCCAGGATCGTCTGTGTCGACGCGAACCGTAACGTGGATCTTCGCGCCCAGCCCAGTTTCAGTCACCACCACCTTGGCTTCCTTGGCCCAGCCCAGAGTTCCGAGATCCTGCTCTTCGTCCATGAGACGAATTGGGCTTTCCGAATAGGAGAGGACTGTCTTGTCGCCCTCCTCGGAAGCCTTCTTGAAGCAGCGTCCGAAGAGCTCATTCGCCCATTCGATGACGTCTTCGTGATCGTGATCCGGTATCAATCTCTCTCTCCTGTGTGCTCAGAGGATGTGAGTCGCTGTGACCGCCCAGGGAAGTCAACCCACTGTTCCCGCGAGATCACGTGCGCGTCAGTCGACTCTATCACGCGGACCGAGATCTGCGCCCACTTCGAAATCGACACAGTCGGCACCTCGTAGCCTCGAGTGGGTCGGGAAGAACCGAGGGGTGATCGAGATGAAAATACGGACCGTCGCGAAGTGAGAGAACGCGGAAGATCAGGAAGGAGCCCGGTAGCCGGCGAATTTGATCGGAGAGGCAACGTGAACTGGCTTCTAACGGTCCTGGGCGCATTCCCCACTTGCCCTCCTCGACATAGTCGGAATTGATCGATTTGGCGGGGGAGGGGATTGGACCGCGATGTGCGGGCCAATGCGCGAGCAGGCGAACGAGAGGGGAGGTCG
>JANQQY010000097.1 GCA_028284845.1 Spirochaetales bacterium | reverse complement strand
CGATCCGGAGATTGTCCTGTCACTCTACCGCGATACGATCATTCCGCTCACAAAGGAAGGCGAGCTGCGGTATCTCTTTGGACGCACGCCAACGTAGGCACGGACTCAGGAGGGCCGATGGCAACCAGCACATTCACGAATCGACATGGATCCAGACTCGCGGCTCGAATTGATCTCCCCGCGGACGGCATCCCAATCGGATACGCCGTACTCGCGCACTGCTTCACGTGCAGCAAGGATCTGACTTCACTTCGTCGTCTGTCACGCACGATCACACGATTCGGGATTGGTGTGATGAGCTTCGACTTCACGGGTCTCGGTCATTCCGAGGGGGAGTTCTCGGACACCGGATTCTCGCACGAGACCGAGGATCTGATCGATGCGGCGAACTGGCTATCCCAGAACTACGATGCGCCGGCGGTGTTGATCGGCCATTCGCTGGGAGGAACGGCCTCCTTGTATGCCGCGCGATCACTCGATTACGTGCGCGCCGTTGCGACCATTGGATCGCCTGCGGATCCCGTTCACGTAACCAATCTCTTCGTAGACCAGGTCAAGAACATACGAAGCACCGGATCAGCATTGGTCTCCATCGGTGGACGTCCATTCACGATCAATGAGGCTTTTCTCTCGGACGTCGAGAGTCACCCGCCTTCGCAGTGGCTCAGCGATCTCCGGAAAGAGATCCTGATCCTCCACTCCCCGATCGATTCTACCGTCGGTATCGAGAACGCACATGAGCTCTATGATCATGTGAAGCATCCAAAGAGCTTCGTCTCGCTCCGCACCGCCGACCACCTGATGACCAATCCGGCCGACGCAGAGTACGCAGGGCATATGATTGGCGCATGGGCGGAGACCTTCTATGAATCGGAACAGTCCGAGACGATCGAACCAATCCAGCAAGTCGCAGCGCGAATTGGGCGCGACAGGTACACCGTGGAGATGCGAGCGGGGCATCACTACATGGTTGCAGATGAGCCGCCATCAGTTGGTGGCCAGGATCGAGGGGGCACCCCCTACGACTACCTCCTTGCGGCCCTTGGGGCGTGCACCGTAATGACGCTACGGATGTATGCCGATCGGAAGGAGTGGCCGCTCGAGTCTGCGACCGTCCATCTGAGTCATAAGCGAGTTCACGCGAAGGACGTGGATTCGTGTCAACACCAGGACAGTGATGCGCCTTGGAAGCCCATCAAGATTGATCATATTGAACGATCGCTCGTTCTCGAGGGAAATCTCACGGAAGAGCAGCGGCAGCGGCTTCTTCAGATCGCCGACAAATGCCCGGTTCACCAAACGCTTACGACCGAGACCGTGATAGAGACGCAACTCGCGCCGGCTACCTGAAGATCCGGGAGAATGTTAACCGCCCGCGGTCCCTATGTTCTCCCAAATCTCCCGGTATCGCTCTGTTCCAGGTTCCGACGGTTCGCCCCTGGCACAGAAGCGAAGATCTTTGAGCTGACGATGGGGCTTCTCCACCACGATTTCGTCGTGCTCATTCACCTTTCCTTTTAGGAGCGCGAGCGCATCAAGGAAGCGCGCGTCGCTCCTTGCACGGGCAAAGAAGGAGAGCACGTAGACATAGTAGAACAGGTTGTAGCGAAGGAATGGATACTCTACCTGCAGGAACTGCGTGCCGATTCCCCAGTGGCACGGCCCGGTAGGATATCGTGTCTCCCAGTGGTTGAGCAGTAGCTCCACGGCTTGATCGGCAATCGGGTTTCCTTCCTGATAGACGGCAAAAAAACGCAGCACGTCGAGCGCGTAGAGCGTTGCCCCCGGATTCGCTGTCTCGGTTTCCGGGCCACGGCCGAATCGCGTAAACGAACAGCGCCAGCCGCCCGATTCATGGGCGCTCGTCAGCAAGTAGTCGACGGTCCGCTTGATGGAGTCGTGCTCTACCAACCCGAATCTGCAGAGTATGCGGGCGGCCTCTGCCGTGTAGCAGGGATAGAGCGGCGCCCTTGGGGCAAGTCGAATCCTGCCGTCGTCGCGGCACGCGTTGAGGATGAGCTTAAGTCCCCCTTCGACCGCTTCGTGATCGGGTGCGACATGAAGCTCGTGAAGCATCCCGAGGCAGGCGAGTGTGCTGTAAGGATTGCCGACGTAGATCCGTCCGTCCGGAGTCGACCAGTAGTCGGCGCCGTTGTCATGGCGTCGAGCAAGAATCGATTCTACGTCTGCCTCGTACACAAAAGCTCCTGCGACAATGGTGACCGTCTACTATCGTAGTGTCGATCAGATCGAAACGGAACCACTAGATGCGCCACAGAGAGTTCCGCGCCGGTATCCACATTCGCTCTCACAACGCTCAATCGTCGCTCTCTGACGGGTGGAGATGCGGTGCCATCTCGGTCAGATGTCGCCAATACTTCTTGGGAAGGAAGTGCTGCTGGAGGGATGGATTCCTCCTCTCCTCAATAGCGATATGCCGGACATAGTCGTGCCAGAGCGACTCCATACGATCGAGTCCCTCGCAGCCCGTCGAAGAATCACCACTCGGTGTGATGTGATCGGACGCATGATCAGCAAAATGCAGCCCGCCGTTCTCGTAGAGCGCTACCGTGTCTCTTTTTCTGTCGACGATGCACCACCGCTCATGAGGCATCCGTCGTGCAAAATGAGGGGCGAGGAGCCTCAAGATGTCGCAGTCCGGCTCCATGTCGGCTTGCAGGAGATCGAGCTGCAACAAGCGAAACCGGACTATGCCGAGAAACAGATGCACGTCGTGGAGTGTTCTGCGTTCCGCCTTTTCCAACAACAGCCGTGCGTTGACGTTTTGGCCGTTGCGGGCAAAGTCGATCATCGCCAGCTCGATCTGGTACACGTCGGAGAGAAAGGCGTGGTAGAGGAGTTCAAAGTGACGCGCTGATCGTTGCTTTGGAAAGTCGCCAGCAAACCGCTTCGCAGCGCTCTCATCAACATCGATGGTGATGGTTGACGCGAAGAGGTCGCGCTCGGAGGCGTCCATGTCGCCCGCCTTGATAATCACTGCCGGCTGAAGCGTAGGTTCGTCTGAGAGCGCTTGCAGGAGCGACAGAACTCCTACGAACGTTCCGTCGTACTCAATCCGAACACCGTCGCGGTGATGTTCACGCGATTGCGCATTCGAGCGCGAGGAGCGCGAACTGCGAGTGTCAAGCCGCATCGGCACTCGAGTCCCGGCCACGTGGGCCGAGTCCCTCGTACCGTTGTTTCCGGAACGACTCGGCATTCTCCCTGACTCAAAGAGCTCGAGCTGTGACGAGGATCCAACTTGCCAGGGCTGGGCCGCCACGGCGTCCGAAAGATGGAGACGCAAGAGCTCCAGCGACAGACCGCGAGACTCAAGATGACCTCCGTTACAGGTGATGAAGTATCGCGCCCGTTTCATGACGACCCCAAAACGACGTAGCAGGTCGAACGTGAGACGTGTGGTCCGCCGGAAGCGAATGATACGCGTGGCGGTTTGCAAGCCGATTCCAGGCACACGCAGCAGCATCTCGTAGTCGGCGTGCTGAACCTCCACCGGAAAGAGGTGGTAGTTACGCAATGCCCATCCCGCCTTGGGATCCAGATCGCTGTCGATGTTTTCCTGTTCTTCAGAAAAGAGATCGGAGAGTTCAAACTTGTAGAGCCGTATGAGCCAGTCAGCCTGATAGAGTCGGTGCTCCCGACGAAGGGGAGGAGAACCTATCAGCGGGAGACGGGTGTCGTCGCTTACCGGCATAAAGGCCGAGTAGTAGACACGCCTCATTCCAACGCGGCGGTAGAAGTACGAGGAGAGTGTCATGATCGATCGGTCACTCTCCGGACTCGCTCCCACGATGAGTTGGGTCGATTGGCCTGCGGGCACAAAGGTGGGCGTGTGCCGCAGTTGGTGCGCGGCGTCTTCCCGCGTTTCCAACAGCCTGTCTGCGACATGCCCCATCGTTCCGATGATCGCCTTCTTTGTCTTCTGCGGCGCGAGTCTTGAGAGGCTCTTCTCAGACGGGAGCTCAATGTTGACACTCATGCGATCCGCAAAGAGGCCGGCATTGTTCAGGAGTCGCTCTGAGGCGCCAGGGATCGCCTTGAGGTGAATGTACCCGTTGAAGTGTTCCTCTCGTCGCAACCGCGTTGCTACCGCGCAGAGTTTGCCCATCGTGTAGTCGGGATCTCCGGAGATGCCTGAGCTCAAAAAGAGGCCCTCGATATAGTTTCGTCTATAGAAATCGATGGTGAGTGTGACCAACTCATCTACTGTGAAGGAGACGCGTCGCACGTCATTGCTTCGCCTGATGGCACAGTAGGCGCAGTCGTATACACAGTGGTTGGAAAAGAGAAGCTTCAGGAGAGAGATGCATCGTCCGTCGGCAGACCAACTGTGACACACTCCTGTGGCGCGGGTAGCCCCGATTCCGCGGCCGGCGCCCCTGTTATTCCCGCTTGATGCGCACGAGGCGTCGTACTTCGCTGAGTCGGCGAGAATCGTTAGTTTGGCGGCAAGATCCACATTTAACTATACATATGTATAGTATATTTGTCTACGCTGGGTCGCACTACTCCGAGCACAACGGGATATCGTTCCGGCCCATCGGGCGATCTGACGTCGCTCCGCGATACACGGCGGCCATATCCAAGGCGCGGCCGACTCTACCGGTCTCCCTCCACTGTGTTTGTCACGCTCCACTCTTCTGCGGCCTCGATTCTCAGGCTCGAATTCCGATGAAGACCGTCGATAGGAACCACCTGCACGTGTAAGCTGCGAAAGCGTAGGTAGGGAAACGGGGATCCGTCTTCATCCAGGAGATAGCTCTTCCCGTCCCATTCAGGGGAGAAGGAGCGCATAGTCCTGGATATCGAAGAGAGCGCACCTTCGTATTGACCATCGGCCTCGCGATAGACTCGGACCTCAGCGAACCGGTTTAGTCCCGCTGGTACCGATCCGTCGAACTCGACTCGAAAATAGGTGGGTTCTTGAACAGGCACTCCGGACTCGGGGAGTCCCGGCTCCAGCCGGGCGTTCGGAACGCTTGTCGGGATGCGACCGACGGAGGTAAACGTACCAATCGACGGGTGGCTTACCGTAAGTGTCACGAGGTCGCCACGCTCGAGCGCGAGCAGCCGGTCGGCCTCGAAGACGCGAAGGTTGTCCGAGGGCCAGAGTGGGTGGCCATTTACGAGGATCTCTGCATCGGTGAGCGTGGTCAGTGGATCACCGGACTCATCTCTGAATCTCGCAGTCACGCGGTACCGAGGCTCGTCGCCGGGACGGTCCCAGTTTGCGACTTTTGCGTCGACATTCAGTCTGACCGTGGAAGGATCTACCTGGACAGTCGTGCCAACGGGTGGCGTCGTGCGAGTACGATCGCTGTCACGTCCCGAATCGCCCACGAAGTCCTCGCTGTAGGGCACGTTCACAAAGAGGCTCGCCAGATAGCGTTCGCCGTTCTGCTCAACGATTAGGTGCCGGTACACCCCGCGTGTTGGTCGCTCGTTGCCCTGCGTAAGCCGCGCGGCATCCTCCGTGAGTTCGATCACACGCGCAGGTTCGAGTCTGGTGATCTGCCCCTGCCAGAGCCCGCCG
>JANQQY010000092.1 GCA_028284845.1 Spirochaetales bacterium | reverse complement strand
CACTCAATGGATCGCATCAGACGGTAACGACTGATCCGCAGCGCAGACTGCTCGACTTTCTCCGCGACGACCTTGGCCTGATGGGCTCCAAGGAAGGGTGCGGTGAGGGCGAATGCGGCGCCTGCTCGGTGGTGATTGGTGGTCGAATCATCAACTCTTGCATCATCCCCGTTGGCTACGTCGAGGGGCTTGAGCTCGAGACCATCGAGTCGATTCGGGAGAGTACGATTGGCAGGACACTCGTAGATACGTTTGCCGAGCATGGGGCGGTACAGTGCGGGTTCTGCATTCCGGGCATGATCGTGGCGGGACACGCACTGCTTCGCGAAACCGAGCGTCCCGGTGAGGCGGAGATTCGCGAGGCGATTTCCGGAAACCTCTGCCGGTGCACCGGATACGATCGCATCGTCGCAGCCATCCGCGCTGCCGGTGAGAAGCTCGTTGGCGTGGATGCGCGCGGCGAACCCGCGGCAAGCGAGATCCCACGAGGGGCGGATTGATGGCAAACTGGTACCGGCCCGCAACACTCGAAGAGGCGCTCTCGATTCGCGCCGAGCACCCCGTCATCCCAATCGCGGGGGGAACCGACCTCTACGTGAGACATCGTCGCGGCAACGGTCTTCCTCCGGCGATCGACAAGCCGCTTCTCTCCGTCTCGCACCTCACCGAACTGCGAGCCGTTGCTTATCACGATGATCACATCACCGTCGGCGCCGCTGTTCCCTACAGCGACCTCCTCGCCGACGAGCGTGTGCCTGAGATTCTCCGCGCCTCCATAGCCGAACTCGCGGCTCCGGCCCTCCGGAATGCAGGCACGCTTGGTGGCAACATCTGCAACGCCTCCCCGGCGGCTGACGCGGTCTGCCCGCTCTACGCTCTCGACGCCGAGTGCGAACTCCGGTCAACTACGGAAACGCGAATGGTGCCGATCGAAGAGTTGATCACCGGACCCGGAAGAACATCGTTGGGCGAGGACGAACTGCTGACGGCGATACGGATCCCCCTTCCCAGCGGGGCAGGCGGCATTCACTCGTTCTACCGAAAAGTCGGGACCCGGAGAGCGAATGCGCTCTCCAAACTCTCCATCGCGGCGGTCGCCAGGCTCGGCGAAGAGGGAGAGGTCGCTTCGGCGGCAGTCGCACTCGGTGCGGTCGCACCTACCGTGCTTCGGTCTCGTGAGACTGAGGCGAGCATCGTCGGCACTCCTGTCGCGATCGATGCGGCACGAGAGAGGATCCTTGGCGCCTACAGGGAGCTTGTCTCACCGATCGACGACCAGCGCTCGAGTGCAGCCTATCGACGTGAGGTTGCGGTTAATCTCGTTCGGCAGTTTCTTGATGAGCTTGCTGGAGAGAGCCACCGGCCATGAGGACTCCAATCGACTGAGCGTCGGCCTCACTGCGCTCGACCGTTCCCACGATACGACCGTTGTAGATGACTGCGATCCGGTCCGAGAGGGTCTGAATCTCTTCCAGGTCCTCAGAGATGAGCAGGATTGCCATCCCGGCGTCTCGCTGCTCAAGAAGCACCTGATGGATGTACTCGCTCGCTCCAATGTCGACGCCGCGGGTCGGCTGGGAGGCGATCAGGACGCGCGGCTCACGAGAGAGCTCCCGCGCCAGGATCAGCTTCTGAATGTTGCCGCCTGAGAGGTTCTTGAGTGGGGTATCGAGTCCGGGAGTCTTCACCGCGAACTGGCTCACCAGTGATTCTGCGTGCTCGGCCATCTGCGGGAACTTGAGGAAGATGCCTCGACAGAACTCCGGTTCGTCATGGTCGTGCAGGAAGACATTCTCCTGCACCGTGAACTCGCCAATGGCGCCGTCACGCATCCGTTCTTCCGGGACGAAGGAGAGTCCGGCGGCAACGCGCTCATTTAATGGTGCACTCGTAATCTCGGTGCCGTCGATCTTCACCCGTCCGGCCGTTGCCTCTCGCACCCCTGAGAGCGCCTCCGCGAGTTCGCGCTGCCCGTTTCCCGAAACGCCCGCGATCCCAAGGATCTCCCCGTGGTGAACGGTCAGGTCTACGCCCCGAACGATCTCCTCACCCCGGTCGCCAAGGACACGAAGGCCGGAGATCTCAATCGCCGCTTCGCCTGTGGAGGCCTCCCGGATCTCCAGATCCCCCAGTTCGCGACCCACCATCATCTGAACCAGTTCGTCTCGGGTCGTCTCCTTGGTAGCTCGGCTCCCAACCGATGCGCCGTCGCGAAGCACCGTCACGCGATCGGTGACATCAAGGACCTCGTGCAGCTTGTGCGAGATAAAAAGAAGCGAGTGACCCTCTGCGACCATTCTTCTGAGGGTCACGAAAAGGTCGTCGACCTCCTGCGGAGTCAGAACCGCCGTGGGCTCGTCCAGGATGATCAGGCTCGCGCCAAGGTCGAGCGCCTTGATGATTTCGACGCGCTGTTGTTCGCCCACAGAGAGCTGCCAGATCGCAGCCTCAGGGTCGACGCGCAGCCCGTACTCTTCAGAGAGGGTCGCGATTCGCTCTGACACAACGTCGAGGTCGAGCCGAAGCCCTCGCGTGGAGGGTTGCCCGAGCGCAACGTTCTCCGCGACGGTCATGGTGGGGACAAGCATAAAGTGCTGGTGAATCATCCCGATGCCGGCGCGAATCGCATCAAGAGGTCGTCTGAACTGGACCGGCTCGTCATTGATGCGAATCTCGCCCGAATCGGGCTGGTACATTCCGTAGAGCTGGCGCATGAGCGTGCTCTTTCCGGCGCCGTTCTCGCCCAGAAGTGCGTGCACCTCCCCGGAGTGCACGTCGATGCTGACGCCATCGTTCGCCCGCACACCTGGAAAGGTTTTCACGATGTCACGCATTTCCATGTGTTGGATTCGGGTTGCTGGTAGGTCCGGTGTCATGTGGCTCCAAACGGCCGGCAGGTGCTGCCTGCCGGCCATAGGTAATTGCTACAGATCGATCTCGATCGATCCGTCGATGATACCGGCAATCGCAGCCTCAGCTGCCTCGACTGCCTCTGCGGGAACATCGACGCCCTCATTGTACGCGATCTTCAGACCCTCGTTCTCAAGCGTCAGGATGTACGACTCGCCGCCGTAGACGCCCGATTGCGCGTTCTCAACGATCTCCATCAGCATCATGCTCCAGTCGTAGACCTGCGACGCCACCACGATATCCGGGGCGAGCGTGGTCTGCTCGGCCTGCGTTCCGAACCAGAGCACATCACCGGCTTCCAGCGCCGCACCAATCGATCCAACCACTGACTGCGACGATCCCGTCAGAATGTCGGCGCCGTTGAGGATGTGGGTCTGAGCCGCTGCCGTCATAAGCGCAACGTCGGAGAATGATCCCGTCCAGGTCTCGGCCACGTTCGCCTCTGAGTTCACCGAGCGTACGCCCTGATAAAAGCCGGTCACGTAGGTGCGGGCGTCGCCAACCTCAACCGGTCCCGTGACACCGATCGTGCCGCTCTGGGTCATGAGCCCCGCAATAACGCCGTTCACATACCCACCCTGTTCGGCGGCGGCGGTGTAGGCGTAGACGTTGTCGAGCCCAAAGGTGTTGACGTCGGTTCCCCAGGCGAAGGCGGTCTCCGGGAAGTCGGGCGCGAGATCTTCGATGATCGTGCCGTACTGCGAACCGTGCCCAATCACGAGATCGTAGCCCTGAGACGCGTAGTCACGAAGCGCGGCTGCAGCATCCGGAACGATGAACATGTTCTCCGAGTAGACGAGTTCGACCGCTTCTTCTCCGCCCATCGCCTCCTGGACAGTGACGAGTGCAGACCACATCGACTGGCTGAACGCCGTGTCTGTGGTTGCGCTCGGCATGACAACCGCGATTCGGAAGACCTCGGAATCCGCCTCCGCTTCAGAGGTTGCGCCGGCCACTGCGAGAGTGGTGACCATCACCATCAGCATCACGAGCGATACCAAGAATGCTCGTCGTTTCATTCGTTCCTCCTTCTTCGAACGAATCAGCACTCCGCCTTGGTGGGGCCTCAAGGTCCCGTCTCCTCGGTCGGAGGGTAAGCTCAGTTTTCGCCCCTCAGGAAGGGCCGGTTTAGTGCCGCCGGCGCCTTGCCTCGAGACACGGAAATCGTCAGAACGACAATGGTGAGGATGTAGGGCAGCATGTTCGCAAGCCCTGCCGGCACATTAACTCCAAGCACCTGGAGCCAGAGCTGCAATGAGTTGGCAACGCTGAACAGGAGTGCGCCGAACATAACGCCCACGGGAGTCCAGCCCCCGAAGTAGACCAGTGCAACGGCGATAAACCCCTGGCCGGCGGTGAGATTGTCCTGGAAGAGGTTCACCGTTGAGATCGAGATCGCCGCTCCGGCCATCCCGGCGAGCATGGCGCCAAAGCAGACACTCCCGTATCGCACGAGATCGACGTTGATGCCGCGAGAGTCGGCGGCAGCCGGGTTCTGTCCCACCGCCTTGATCGCGAGTCCAATGGTCGTACGTTCTAGGACGTACCAGCAGATGGGTACCAGTGCAAAGGCGATGTAGACGAGGACGTTGTTATTAAAGAGGATCGGTCCAAGGAAGGGGATCTCTGCGAGGAGCGGGATACGGACGCGGGGGAACCCTTGGACAGTTTTGACGGTACCCACCATGACCTTGAAGAGAAGGCTTGACATGCCAAGACCAAACATCTGGAGGCCGATTCCACTCACCCCCTGTTCGGCCTTCATCGTTACGCTGACAAACGACATCGCCGCTCCCATGGCGATTCCAATCAGCATCGCCACGACTAATCCAAGGAAGAGACTTCCGTTCGTCAGTACAACGTAGAACGCGCCGAATGCGGAGAGCAGCATGATCCCGTCCACTCCCAGATTAACGACACCGGAGCGTTGCGAGAAGGTCTCGCCAAGCGCCGCGAAGAGAAGCGGCGTCGCGAGCGTCAGCATCGTGTTGAGCATTCCGGTGAGGACGTTTGCGGAAAGCAGTTCACTCATGTGCTGTCTCCTGTGACCTGAAGCGCTGAATGAGCCGCTGCGTCCAAACAGTCGACGCGGAGACAAACAGAACTACGAGTCCGAGGATCGCATTGACCAGCGCCGACGGGACCTGAACCGCTCGCTGCATGGTGTCTGCACCAATGAGGAGACCTCCAAAGAAGAGGGAGGCCGGTATGAGCCCGAGGGGATGCAGCCAGCCAAGCAGGGCAGCGACTATCCCGGTGAACCCGTAGCCACTCGTGAAGCCCTCAAGGAGCCGGTAGTGGACGCCCATGATCTCCACGGCACCGGCGATTCCCGCGAGTCCCCCCGCGAGGGTCAGCGAGAGCGCCTGATAGGCGGGCACCTTGATTCCGGCGTATCTCGACGCCTGAGGGTTGAGGCCAACGGCCCGAATCCTATAGCCGAGCGTCGTTCGCCAGAGAAAGACGTAGACGACGACGGCCATCACCAGGGCGATAAAGAGCCCCGAGTGGAGGAGCGTTCGAGGCACGATTCGAGCGAGCCGTCCGGCATCCGGAAGGCGCGCCGACTGGGCGAGGAAGGTACCGGCCTCAATGCCGGCGGGATCCATCAGCGCACCTTGGAGCAACATGTTCATCAGTTGCAGGGCGATCGAGTTCATCATGATCGTGGTGAGGATCTCGTTGACCGCAAAGCGTGCCTTGAGGAAGCCCGGCACAAATCCCCAAACCGCGCCCCCCACGAATCCGAGCACGATCATCATGGGAAGGAGGACGACCGGCGGCAGGTGACCGAACCTCAGGGCGAAGCTGGCAGTAAGGAGAGCCCCGGCGATCATCTGACCCCGTCCGCCAATGTTGATGCACTTCGCCCGAAAGGCGATACAGATACCAAGCCCAACGAGCAAGAGAGGAGTCATCTTCACGAGGGTCTGCGTGAGCCCAAAGGTCGAACCCACTGCGCCGCGAACCATAGCCGCGTAGGCGGCAATCGGGTTCGCTCTGAGAAGGATCAAAAAGAGCGCACTCACAAGCAGTGCTGCAATCACCCCCGCGGCGGGAACGAGCACTCGTATGCCGAGCTCTCTCCAATCATGCCGATGTCGATTCACTCCCTTCGATATAGCAATCTTCGAGCCAACTGAAGCATTGTCTCCCATGCATCCACAGTACGCCACTTTGCCTCTCCTGGAACAGAGGTGAGTTACGGCGCCTCGTACTTCCCTCGTCCTTGGACGGCTTCCATTGCGGTGCGATCGGTCATACCGTTGCGTAGGACCCATCTGTGGTTCCTACATGGATGTAAGGAACGGTTGTGGTGTAGCATCGCGACATGACGAGGGTCTTCACGTGCTTTTGATTCGCAGAGCCGATCTGGTCGCAACCTTCGACGATAACGAGCGCGAGCTCGCCCACGCCTCTCTCTTGGTCGACGGTCGTGAAATCGTCGCCGTGGACTCTGATGAGCTGATCAGAAAACGGATCGAAAGCGAACGGATCGACGTCCACAAGGAGATCGACGCTCGCGGACACGTCGTGATTCCGGGGCTTGTGAACACGCACCACCACTTCTTCCAGACGCTCACCCGTAACCTACCTGCCGGACAAGATGCCGAACTCTTTGAATGGCTCGTCGCCCATTACCCCATCTGGGCTCGCATCGATCCGGAGTCCCTCTTCCTCGCGTCCCAGGTGGCTGCCTGCGAACTCATGCTCTCCGGCTGCACCACGGCCGCGGATCACACCTACCTCTGGCCAAACGGCAGCCGAGTGGACGATCAGATCGCAGCCGTCTCTGAACTCGGACTCCGATTCCACTGTTCCCGCGGTTCGATGTCGTTGGGTGAGAGCGACGGAGGCCTACCGCCGGACAGCGTGGTCGAGGACGAGCGGTCGATCCTTCGCGACACGCGCCGTGTGATTGAGCAGTTTCATGAGAGCGAGCGGTTTGGGATGACCCGGATTGTGGTCGCACCGTGCTCACCCTTCTCCGTTTCTGAGGCGCTGATGCGTGACTCGGTTGATCTTGCTCGTAGCTACGGAGTCCACCTGCACACGCATCTGGCGGAGACGAGAGACGAGGAGGAGTTCTGTCGCGCGAAGCTGGGGTGCACTCCGGTGGAGTTTGCCGAGCGCGTCGGCTGGGTCGGCGACGATGTCTGGTTCGCGCACATGGTCCATCCGCACGACCACGAGGTCTCGCGGTTGGGGGCAGCACGCTGTGGCGCTGCGCACTGTCCAACGAGTAACATGCGACTCGGCTCAGGGATTGCTCCACTCCTGCACATGCAGGGTTCGGGCATGCGGGTTGGTCTGGGTGTCGACGGGTCTGCCAGCAACGACGGCTCGGACCTCCTTGCGGAGGCGAGACAGGCGATGCTCCTCCATCGCCTTGCCGGCCATATGGCGATCGGCGCCCGTGACGTTCTTCGTCTCGCGACCCGGGGCGGAGCCGAGGTGCTCGGTCGACCGGAGATTGGTCGGCTCGTGCCCGGAGCGGCCGCGGACATCGTTGGGTTTCGTCTCGACTCGCTTGGAATGGCCGGCGGTGCGGTTCATGATCCTCTGGCGGCCCTCGTTTTCTGCCGGACGCCGTCGGTCTCCTTCTCCGTCATCAACGGTGTTGAGCGGGTTCGTGACGGCCATATCGTTGGCTTCGATACCGGCAGCCTCATCAGGAGGCACAATGCCGCGGCGCTTCGCGTCGTTACGGGGGATGGTCGGCCGACCGATTCCTCGCTATCGTGAGGTCGATGCGAACTCAAAACGAACTGCTCGGGAGTCGGGCCGAGGTTGGTCGACGCTTTGCTCTCCTTCCTCTGGAAGGAATTCCCTACTCGCGAATGCCGCATTGGCCGGAGGCACGGATACAGGTGCTGGCCTCGCCCTCTCTGGGCGCTGCCTTTGTTCAGTACCGCATGGAACTCGATGCGGGTAGTGGCGGTACGCAGGCCCACGACGGCTCGACCGAGAGCTTTCTCTACGTCCAGTCCGGCGGAGTTGAGCTCGGCTACGCTGCCGATTCCGACGGATCGGGCGCCCCGTCGACCGGCGCGCCGCAGGCAGGCGAGTTGGTTGCGCTCGAGGCTGGAGGGTTTGCCCTTCTGCCACCGACCCACTCGTGGTCGCTCAAGGCGAACGCAAACACGGAAGTTCTTGTCGTTCGAAAGCGCTATGAGAAGGCGGCTGATGTCGATCTCTTTGCCCCTCTGATCGGCAATGAGGCGGACGTCGTCGGTGAGGTCTACATGGGTGACGAAGGAGCTTTGCTGCAGACGCTCATTCCGGATGAGTTTCAGTACGACATGGCGATGAACATCTTCACCTTCGAGACCGGGCACAGTCTTCCTGTGACGGAGACACACGTTATGGAACATGGGCTTGTCGTCCTTCAGGGGAAGGGACTCTACTACCTTGAAGGACGTTGGATGGAGGTCGAAGAGTCGGACTTCATCTGGATGGGCCCCTACTGTCCTCAGAGTTACTACGCGACCGGTCCCGTTGCGACACGGTACCTCTATTACAAGAACGTCAATCGCGACATTCCCGTCGCGTAGCAGGAAGGAGAGAGTATGAATGAGAAGATCTATCGGGATGCCGATGTCGACCTTTCGGTCCTGGACGGCAAGACCGTCGCGGTGATTGGCTACGGCATCCAGGGCAAGGCGCAGGCGCAGAATTCACGTGACTCAGGGTGCAAGGTGATCGTCGGCACACGACCCGCCGCGGCAAGTAGATCGCGAGAGGAGGCGGAGGCCGACGGGTTTGAAGTCTTCGACTA
>JANQQY010000076.1 GCA_028284845.1 Spirochaetales bacterium | reverse complement strand
ACTTCTATCCATGTAGTACCTCAGGCAAGAGGAGGGCGACCGAAGCCGCCCTCCTGAGCATCATCTTCTGAAAGTGCGAGCTAGTTCTGGGCGTCGTATGCCGCCTGAACAAGCTCAAGGTAGTCTTCGAGTCCGAGTCGTAGGAGATCGTCCTGGAACGCATCCCATCCGCTTCGAACATCCTGCTGTCCCGTAATAAATGCCACGACGTTCTGGTCAATGAAGCTCTTGAACTCGGTCAGATACTGAGCGTACGAGTCTGCATCTTCATCGCTCATCCAGAAGCTCGTCGGGACGACCTCGTCAGGGGTGAACTCGGCCACTGTGTCCGTCGCAAGCGTTAGGCGTCGCTCGTAGCCGGCGAAGATATCGATGTTCTGGTCCTGTCCCCATGCGAGGAAGGTATCCAGCGAGATGTAGAACGGAGGCTCGAACCCGTAGACGACTCCGGGGACAGCCCGGTCGAAGTAGGTGTTGAAGGCAGCTGGCTGACCGCGCATTCCGAGCGCACCCTCTTCAGGAAAGTCCCAGAGTTCACCGGGAGGACCCCACATCGCGCTCAGTCCACCCTCAGTGGTGAACAGCCAGTTCTGCATCTGCATTGCGATCTGCGCAATCTCGTCGGTCGCCGCGTCTGTGATCGCGAAGTTTGCCGCTCCGTAGGAGGGCCCGCGGAACGTGGCCTCTCGGTGTCCGTTGGGTCCTTCAAGCGGGGGTAGCACGTAGTACTGACTCCAGCGCTCCGGCGCGTCTTGATTGAATCCCAGGAGCTGGTGCCCGGCGGCATATGATCCGACAAGCGCAGCGTCCGGATTCTGAGCGACCACGCCAAATGCGTCCTCGTTCTGCGTAAACGCCAGCGGATCAATCAGGCCCCTCTCGTAGAGTCCGGCTGCCCAGAGCAATCCGTCCCGGAATGCATCCTGCGTTGCTGACATATAGATCTGGCCATTCTCGACGCCGAGGTAGTGGTCGATGTCCACGTAGATGAACGGCGAGAGGAGAACTCCACGAGGTTCGGCGTACCACGTCTGCTGCGCGCCACTGAACGGGATCTCGTCTGCAATGCCGTTTCCGTTGGGATCGCCATTCTTGAACGCCTCGAGTACTGCTTCGAACTCATCGGTCGTCGTGGGGACCTCGAGTCCAAGAGTCTCGAGCCAGTCGTAGTTGATCCACATCTTTGGGGTGTAGAAGCAGTGATAGCAGATCTCTGCACCTGGCAGACCATAGATGTTTCCGTCCGGGGCGATCGAGCCGGCCGCATAGCCCTCATCGGAGAGAAGCACATTCTGGACGTTTGGCGCGTACTCTTCGATTAGATCATTCAGCGCCTGAAGAACGCCGAGTCGTCCGTATCGCTGCCGCTCAGGCCGGCTGAAGTTGCCATGGAAGAAGATCGAAGGGTAGTCGCCGCTCGCGAGGAGGAGGGACTTCTGGTCATCCTGCGATTCCTCCGGGGCGACGATGAAGTCAAACACGATCCCATACTCGTTCTGGAAATACTCGACGAGCCGGTTGTTCTCTGGGCCGTAGTCGGTCCATTCGCCAGTTGAAATTACGAACGCGTCCAGGACAGGCGTTCCGGCAGGGGCTGCGCTGTCTTCGCCGTCGCCACCCGCGAACGCGAGCGAAGCCACGAGGAGAACGAGAAACACTGATAGCATGCTCTTTCGCATACATACCTCCTTCATAGTTTTCAAAAACAGGGTACGTCCCTCCCGCAAACCGTGGGCGTTGCGTTTTTTGACCCCATCGTGCGTTTCTATCGTCACGAAACAGGTCATGCACGCCATGCGGATTCGCTCATCTCAGGAGCACGCGGATTGCCGCCTGCACGTGGAGTTTGTCGTTCCAAAAGACTCCAACTCAGGCGTCTATCTCATGGGACGCTACGAGGTTCAGGTTCTTGACAGCTGGGGAAAGCACGATCGGTCACCTGGAACGGTGAACTCGTGCACGAGAACTTTGAGACCAGCGGTCCGACCCGCGCCGCCATGTTTGAAGACGAGCGTCCGACCGGACCGCTGATGCTTCAGGGCGATCATGGTCCGGCCGCTTACAGGAATGTGGTTATGGAGCGGCTCGACCTTAGCTAGGCCCGGCCTTGCCGCTACTCGTTGAGATCAATCCTGAACGCGCACGCGATCGGACTCTTTGGCCGATCCTTCAGATCGATGTAGAGCCCTTCCTTGCGCGCGGTGAACAGTTGCCATTTGAGCGGGCCGGCGTCGCTTCCGAGCATGGTGATCTGCCTAATCTCGTCGTTATGAAGGTTCAGGTATGGAATCTGAACCCTGTCGCCGGGAATGCCCAAACAGATCGCGTAGACGGCGTTCCCCTTCGTGGTAAAACGGAAGTCCTCGCTCGTGAGTCGGAGCTCGTTTGCTTCGTTGAAGTGACCGCCCTGGTCTCCTGCGGCTGCGTTGTCGTGGGTTCCAGCCATTCTGGCGTCGCTGTAGATCCAGGGAGTCGTGCCGAAGATGCACTCTCCGTTAATTTCGAGCCACTTCCCCATTTCGCGGAGGCAGTACTGCGCCTCTTGGGGAATGCTTCCATCGGGTCTCGGCCCGACGTTCAGGAGGAGTGATCCGTTCTTGCTCACCCGATCGATGAGATTGTGAATCAACCGTTCCGGCGACTTGTACCCAGACTCGCGGACGTAGCCCCAGCCGGATCGCGAGTCGATCGTGGTGTCCGTGATCCACATATTGTCCGTGAGGTGGCTGAGTTTGCCCTTCTCGTAGTCCATCACTCCGGTACCCGGCGCGAAACCGTACTGGAGGGACTGCTCGCCCACCTGACCGCCAACTGCGATTTCTTTGAAGGTGACGATTACCTCTTTGTCCCACTCTGCTTCCTTGCTGTAGTAGTAGGACATGAACTCCTGCCGGTACTTCTGCATCAGCGCGAACACGCCAAAATCAAACCAGATCAGATCCGGCGCGAACCGGTCAATCACCTCCTTGGTCTGCCCAAGCCACCACTCGTGATACTCCTTGTCCGGGAGCGCAAACTCGTCGTGATACTTTGGGTAGAACTTGCCCGGACCCTGGTTCTCCGGCCTGCCGCAGTCCATCTCCTTGTCCCAGACCGGAAACCAGAACCAGTTGAACGCATGGTGGAATGTTGCGGCAAACTTCATCCCCTTCGCCCGGAACGCCTTCTCCTGCTCCGCGACAAAATCACGTCCTGGGCCAAAGTTGATACTGTTTCGCTCGTTCACCTGTGAGTCCCACAGGGCATACCCGTCGTGATGGACCGCGCACGGGCCTGCAAACTTAGCGCCCGCGCCCGCGAAAATATCTGCCCACTCTTCGGCGTCGAACTTCTCTCCGGTGAAGTGTGGGAGAAACTCTGTGTAACCGTGCTTGCTCGGATGTCCGTACTCCCGCAGATGATGGTGGTAGGCCGGGTTCGTTCTCTCGTCACCCTCCCGGTACATCTGATACGAGTACCAGGTGGTGTTTTCGCCCCAAGCCGGCACGGAGTAGGGGCCCCAGTGTGTATAGATCCCGAATTTGGCCTCGCGAAACCACTTTGGCACTGGGTGGGTGACAATTGAATCCCAGGTAGGCAGATACTTTCTCTCGCTCATCAGAGACCTCGCTGTTCAAAGTTGTGGGCAATGCCCCTGCAATTGTGGGTGAAGCTCGTGGTGACAGCAACAAGAGAGTGATTGCGTTTCTTGGGAATCAGTGGATAAAGGCTCGATTCCTCTCCCTGCCACTCATGGGTGCAATATCACTTTTCCGCAGCGGCCGCTCTGCTGCAGACGCCAGGCATCCGCGGTCTGCTCCAGCGGAAACGTGTGAGTGATCATGATGTCGAGTTGGTCGCCCACCTCGGCCACCATCCGCATCATGAACGCCATGTCTGCCATGCTGTAGTGCCACGCGCCGTGCACGTGAAGCCCCTTGCGGATCAGATCATCGCTCAACGCTATTCCGATCTCGCCGCCCTCCCCGACAATACCTACATGTCCACGTCGTCGCACAACGTCCAGGAGGAGCCTGACGTACGACGCAGCGCCCGTCGTG
>JANQQY010000075.1 GCA_028284845.1 Spirochaetales bacterium | reverse complement strand
GTCGGGGTCCGGCGCAGAAACCGTGGCAGCACCCCGCTTGAGAACTGCTGGTGGTCCGCGTCCTGCGCCATCGCGGCACGCTCGTCAACTCGCGGCCGTGAGATTTCAACCGGGCCAACCCCGGTGAGAATGCTACGCTCAGGCGCATGCCCGTTTCGTACCACAGTTCGTCTCCCGTGCTCATCACGAACATCTGCATGCTTCACAATGTGCGACTCGATCTCCGCTTCAAGCGCTGCCTGCAGTAGCCGTTGTGTTCCACTTCGGGCAACTTCCCACAGCGCGGCATCGGCCTCCTGCATGCTTGTCGGCAACGACCCATTCTCGATAGACTGATCTTGGGGCATAGGTAACTCCTTCAGATGATTTGGTCGTTATCCGAACGCTATGCCCCATTTCTTTCATTCCTTCAATCCACCAAAATCGATAGTACCCCCTTCAACGGCATCTCGACATATGGATCCCTGTCTACGTCGACGAACAACCAAGTACCCAGAGCGTTCAGTTTGGCTTCTCAGTCAGACTGCTTCGGGATCAACACCCGTGACGGTTGCCATAGACCGTAGATAGATCACGCGACTTCATAGCCCGTCAATGTGTTTTCGCGCATACTCAATTTTCTTTTTCTCACTGCTCGTTAGCTTGTCCTCAAAGGCAGCAAGATAGTCGATGTAGTCCTGATATCGTTTTGAGCGAAACGCTTGCGACGCATTCACCCGGGCTCGTCTCAATTCGACGTCTCGCCAGTACGCTATAGATCGTCTGCTTTGCTCTTTCTGAAGATCGACCCAGATCGTCTTGTCTCCGTTAAGAATTCGTTTCCCGTAGTCCTTGAAAATTTGGGCCTGCTTTTTTAGATGGACTTCGACAGCCTCCGGCGTATCCGCAGTCGGTCTGAAGTAGCCCGCGGCTTCTGACTTATTGTCAAGGCTTATCAAATCGCCCATAAAAAACACCTCTTCTTCTGGGTTATCCGGAGGGCCAAACTCAACGCCAACTTCGTATGACTGACGTCCGTGAAAAATGTTCACAAATCCCAGCACTCCTTCGTAACGCAAGAAAGTTGCTTTTTCGTCGACTACGGCGTAGGCATAGTCCTCTAGAAATTGGAAAGCTGACTTAGCGTCAGATATGAAATTGAGTTGTTCTCTTTGATTCGACGCTTCGCTCATCAGTTCGATCCCGGTGGAAGCCAATAACTCGTTCGAGGATCAAACACCCATCCGTTGCTGTGCAAAAGATTTCTTTCAGCATTCAAAAATTGGCCATCCATGTCTCCTGGAGACGCATCCCGTATTGGTAAACCTCTACGCATTTCTTGACGAAGGACGCGAGAGTTCTGCGTCCAGTTGGCTCTGGGACTTCCTTGGCCTGGCAATCGGCTGAGCAAAGACTGTTCATTGGGGCCTAGATTCTGCAAATCCCTGGTCCTGCCGATTACTGTGGTTGGTCCCCTCCCAGCCCCATGTATGTTCCAGTTACTCGGGTTTGAGCTATACACCGGATCATTCTCCGCCGGCCCATAGTTCGGTCGTCCAGGACGTGGTGCAATTGACATGAATGCCAGGGTCGCAAGAAGCGCCTGTCGCTCCATCGCCACCTGCCGCTCGAACTGTGCGTATGCCTCGGACAGCGACGACTCGTTCGCAGCCAGGTGTAAGTGGAGCTCAATGAGACCAACGCTACTCCACGACACTACACCCCGTACGTCACGTCGGCGTATTCTCGTGCCGGTCCTCCTGGACTCCGCAATAATCTCCCACAGCTCCAACCACGCTTCTACTCCCGCCAAAATTCCTTCACCGTCAGCTACTGACGTCTGAATGAAGTCATTGAGAAATGCGGTGTAGGCAAGATCCATGTCGGGAGGAAGGTTCTCCAACAGCTCCCGAGCTTCCTCATGTTCCGCCTCTTCCTCATTGTTCGACGGGTAGTCGTCGTGCACGATCCCCGTGTCTGTGTCGAGCCATCCGTAGCCGAGGTTCACGATCTCCAGCCCCGTCGGATCCATATACCGCAACGGATTACTCCGCGCATACTGATACCAGTTCCACCCATCCCGTATCGGATCTTCGGTGGTGAATCTCCCGGTGTTCGAGTCGTACCACCTCGCATTGAAGTAATAGAGCCCCGTATCCGGATCAACGTCCTTCCCTGTGTACTTCAGGCTCGCTTCCGCTGGCCCAGTCTTCCCTACCTCGGTCCCAAACGGTGATGCATCCGCGCTCCACACCAATGCCCCTGACTCATCAGTAATCCCCACCGTCGTTCCCACTTGGTCGAGCAAGTAGAAGAACGTCTCCTCCTCCGCTGTCCCGTAGTCCTCTACCTTCGCAAGGTGCCGAGCATAGGCGTAGATGTAATTGATCGTCTCGTCACTGCTTGATTCCTCAAGCACCATCCCGGCAAGATCAAAGGTGTAACGGGTATCCCCATGTTCCGCGCTTTGCGTGAGCACTCGGTACCCTCTGAAGTCATAGGTGTAGCTCACTCTGAGTTCTACGGCTCCGGAGTCTTCATCCCGCTCATACGCCCTGATCATCCGGTTCAGAAGGTCGTACTCATACCTCCAGTACTCCCCCTGCGTGGAGTCAACGGCGATGTCATCACCTGCGTCGGTCCACACCGTTCCCTTCTCCACAAGGTTCCCGTTCTGATCGTAGCGGTAGCCGTAGATACCATCACTCTTCAAGCGATCACTGGTGGCGTAGTAGATGTAGCTCCCGTCCCGCTCGGTCGAGAACTCGGTGGTGATGAGCTCGCTCAACCGGTTTCCCTTCGCGTCGTAGGTGTAGCTCTCATCCCGGTTCTTCGCGAAGTAGCTCACAGACAGAATCGCATCCCGGTGGTTGATGAACGTCGAGCGGTCCACAGCGTTGTTCGCTTCATCGAGTTCGTTCCAATGAGCGTGGATCTTCACAAAGCGTGCGTCCACAGGGAAGGGAAGTGTGAAGGTGATTGAACCGTCAGTCTCCTTTGCAAAGGTGTAGTCGGTGACCTGTTGCCACACTCCTTCCGCGTTGAAGTTGCTCACCAGTAGATCGAGATGCCGCTCTTCTACTCTGTGGACGGGAGTCGACGGCCTGATCGTGACTGAGGTCACCTCAACGATCGCTCCAAGGTCAGCGGCAACGCTCGTGGCGTAGTAGTCAAAGCGGACCTCGGTCTCGGAGATCGTGAAGTCGACCACCCGCTGGGAGATCACATCGTTTGTCACCGCACCCGGTATCTGCGGCAGCTGATCGGCAGGAACCGTGAACCGTCCTCGAAGCTCGGCCAGTGTCAGTCGATCGACCTCGTCATAGGTGTAACTACTGGTGTTCCTGAAGCTGATGTTGTTCGCGTTGTCGTAAGCGAAGAAGAACCTTTCGAGTTCCTCCCCTGATGAATCATTGTAGTCGATCGTGCTCACCCGCTGGTTGCGGTCGTAGGTGTAGTTGTAGACGGTGCCGTTTACCGCGGTGAGTTCCTCAAGGAGTGCATTGGCATTGTAGGTGATCTGCTCATCCACATAGCCCGGCATGCGCTCAAGGAGTCCTGCGGTGGTGAACTGGTACTCTGCTCTGTGTCCGCTTGGCGCGGTCACGGAGGTCATGCGGTTCATCACGTCGTACTCGTAGGTAACCCGCTGGGTCTCTCCCGCCACGTAGCGGGTCTCACTCAGCGTACGTCCAAAGGGGTCGGCTGTGTACGCGCCTGGTTTGAAGCTTGGATCGTAGTCGGAAGCAGTGGTGTTGAACTCGGAGACCACGCCATTGTCACTCACCCACATGAGGGTTCCTACTTCGTCGTACTCGTACTGGAGGAGATGGCTCAAGGCTCCGTTCACGGCTTGCATCTGAGCTAACTCGTAGCGATCAGTGTAGCTGTAGGTGTGCGCAGTGCCATTGGGGTCGGTGTAGCCGACCACGTTCCCGGCGGGATCATAGACCCACGAGCGCACAGAGCCGTCGCTACGGCGTTCCTCTATGGGGCGTGCAAGTTCGTCTACTACGGTAAGAACTCTGTTCCCTCTCGCGTCAATCATGAGGCTCTGGACTCCGCGAGGATCATAGAAGAGGGCGGTGGTCTCAGACTGGGCGTCAGTCACGGTCGCAAGCTGATTGAGCGCGTTGTAGGAATAGGTCGTGCTGTAGTTGCGACCATTGGTCTCGGTCAGAGGGTTCCCTACCCCGTCATAGGTGATGCGCTCGGAGAAGCCTTCCGGGAACTGAACCTCGGTCGGTCTACTCAATGTGTCGTAGGTGATCTCCGTGAACTCCCCTGACGGATCGTAGATGCGTGACTGATTCCCTACTCCGTCGTAACCGAACCGTGTGGTGTACACAATGCTGGCGCCTTCCGAGTCGATGCTCTCGACCGACTGTGAAGCGACCTGATCGCGCCGCGTGTACACATAGCTGGTGCGGCCACCGTCCGGCCCGTTTTGTGACAGGAGGTTGCCGCGATCATCGTAGCTAAACCAGGTGACGGGCTTTGTGGCGCTTGAGGCTGAAGCGGGGAGCTCCGCGGCAATGAGGCGGTTGAGAAGATCGTAATGGTAGATGATCTCAAAGTCTCCTGCGTAGGTGCCGCTAGTTCCTCGCGGATCAATCATGCTCACGACATTGTCGGCAAGGTCGTAGCTGTATTGCGTCTCGCCACCGGCAAGATCGAACTCACGAGATAGTTGTCCACGAGGTGTGTACTCCAGGCGCATCCGATTCGGGGTTGTCGACTCGGACTGAAGTGGATCGGTGATGGTGAGAACGTTTCCCGCCTCGTCGTAGGTGAAGGTCGTGATTGCATCCGCTGCCGTAGCGGTGCCGGTGCGGTAGTCGGTGTAGGAGGCGGCACTCCCTAACGTCCAGCCGAGTCCATTCAGAGTAAGAGCAGACGAGGAGAAGGTTGCTTGAACCGTACCGCTTGGATCGAGTTCAACCAATCGCGCTCCAATCTGACGACCGGCAAGATCGTACTGATTGATCGTGGCGAGCCGAATGTTCCGCGGAAGGTCAGTGAGGCTCGTGCCGTCAAAGAGCTCTGCCTGCGGCATCCTCACCTCAGCTAATCCTCCCTGATCGTGATAGGTGTAGGTCGTGAGATTGCCGTTACCGTCGGTCATTGCGACAAGATCACCGGCGCCGTCGTAGGCGCTGGTTGTTACAACTGTCGGCCGACCTTCCAAGAAGACCTCACGTCGCGTCATGAGTCCGCGCAGGTCATAGCGCTCGACTACGGTCTGGCCATTTTCCGTGACGGTAGTGAGAGCGTCGGTTGAATAGTCGTAGACCATGCTTCGGCTCGAGGCGATCGCGGGGCCGTTGGGATCATTGATCGGTACCGCCGGATGGGTCACGAGTACCGTGCGTCCCATTGGGTCGTAGCCGTACGTGGTGCTGTTACCGTTGGGATCGGTGATCGAGACGATGCGGTCACGAGCATCGTATGTGATACGGGTCTCTATGTCGGCTTCGATTGCCGTTGCCGCTTGCGTGCCAATCAGCGCGGTGATCTCAGGCGTCGAATCATTCTCCTTCGTGATCGTTACCAGCCGACCAAGCGTGTCGTAGTCGAATACCGAGATCGCCCCACGCGGGTCGGTCACGGTGGTGACCAGGCTCGTGTCGTCGTACGCGTAGCCGGTTAGGGGTCGATTGTCGGCTGCGATCACCAAGTCCTCGGACGGCAATCGGTTGTCCGGTTCGTCGTCATCGCCCGGAGCCGCCATCTGAATCACTCGCCCAAGATTGTCATTTCGGAACTCGGTCAGGAACCCTCGCGCATCACGCTGCCACACAACGTTGCCGGTTGCCCGGTCCCGCGCGATGGTACTCACCAGATTCTGCGGAAGAACTCCCTGGTCCTGAACTACTGATACCTCGGTGCGATCCACGGTGTAGGGATCGACTTCGAAGTTGTAGGAGAACAGTGTCTCATGCGTGGCACCAGGCTCCAGGGGCCGGATCATCTGAGCGATCGATCCGTGCGTCGGGTCGTAGGACATCTCGCTTACCGCCCACTCTCCGTCGGTGTATACGGCGGATCGCGTCCGCTGGCCTGCGGAGTCGTAGCCGTAGGCACGATAGACGATGCGATCGGCGCCCCCTGCGATCGAAGGCGTGGCGTAGCGGTCGATTCGTCCAACAAGCAGATCCTGTCTCACGCTGCTGGTGCTCTGTTGTACGGTTCCCCACGCGGGACTTGCCACACCAAGGCCAGGCGCTGCAATGACCACCCAGCGCTGGGCATCCCCACCGCGACTACCATTTACCCAGAACTGGCTCACTGTCTCTCTGATTGGGTCGCCGGGTGACGAGCCGGAATAGAGATACTCAAGCTCGGTGACGACGTTACCCCATCTGTCGTAGGTGTACGCAGTGCGGTGACTGTTCGCTCCCCTTGTCCTCGTCCGACTCTCCATGCGAAGCGTAGGACGGGTTAGCATGAATAGGTTGAAGGTTGTTCCCATCCATTGGACCGAATCGTAATACTCCGTTGTTTCGACTTCGAGGAAGTCTTCTCCCGCGCGTCGTGTGATCGTCGACAAGAGGGGGATGTAGTCCGGATCTCTCGCTCGTTCCTCATTCACCTCGTCTTCATCGATCACCCACCTCGATCGCCCAATCCGCACCACATCGTACTCATAGACCGTCGTCAGATCGGTCTGCACGACTTCCGTGCGAGCGTTCGTGAGCTGGTCGAACCCCGACGCTTCGAACCGGTACGAGTATGTTGACCGCGAAACGATCGGCGCGCTTGATGAAGTGCCGTCGCGGCGAATGACTTCGGACGCTACGAGCTGCTGAGAGATCGAGAAAAGGATCTCTGATCTGTCTCCAAAGAACCAGCGATCCCGAGCGAAGCTCGCGAAGGGGACGGTTTGATGCTCGTATTCGATCTCCGTGTATCCAACACCTGGACCCTGGACAGACGAAAGTGGGAAGAGAAACGAGAAGCTGCCGTGGCTGATGAGCTTGTCGGCCTTATTCGACTCGAGGATCGCGTTAAGCATGGAGGGCGAGCTGTAGTCTCCCAACAAGTCGTCGGTCTTGATCCGGACCTCTCGACTGGCACGTACCAGCGCGGTCGCATCGTATGTGTACGCCCACGACCGCCCGCCAATATCAGACACGTTCGTGAGAACGGGAACACTCCAGTTCCAACCGTTGATGCTTCGAGCCGACTGCGTATAGGTGGCCGAGTAGATCTCCTGATCCGCCTCGTAGAGGCTTATCCTTTGGATCGCCGGCAGCGGCACGTCATCCACCTGATCGTAGGTGAACCGAAGCTCACGCCCGAAACTGTCTACGATCCGATCTATCTCGTTGAGCCCGTCCTGGTAGGTGACGACGATCGTGTTGAGCCCGGTGAAGTCGGTCATCGAAGAGGTACGGCCGAGCTCGTCGATCTCGATCACGGTCCCGTCCTTCAAGGTGAGGGTCGCCCCGGCGAGTTGGAAGTGCTTCCGGGGCCGCAGCGCCTGATTGGCGCCCTGAACCTCCGCCGACGTCTCGATCATTCGCATCACGAGCGAAAAATCGGAGCGTTCATGCATGGTGAACGAGACACGAAGACCATCGGAGCTCTCGTCCCGCTGCATCGCGCTCAGGCTGTGCCCGGAACCATCGGGCAGATAGAGCGTCACTCCGTTTCCATACGTCCTGATAAATGCAAGGCCAAGACGCCAGCCGGCACCGAAACTGTATGCCGCGTCGCCGTTTCGTTGGACGTAGTCTTGACTCCATCGACTCAGCGACTCTTTGAGCTGGTACGCGGCAATCTCGCTATCGGACGGTGTTGTACCATCATCCGGAAGGTCCGCAGGGGCGGGAAGGCCGGATGCCCAGCCGGTCAACTGGTTCGGGTCTCGCACGAGCTCGTTGATTCGGGCGTTCGGAAGCGCGTACGAACTCGCTCCGATGCTCGCACCGTCGAATCGCGCGGTCCCGGAGTCGTATCGCCTGGTGAGCACGAGGTCAAAGCCGTTCTTTCCGGGAAGGACGAAGTCGTTCATCGAGGTGCTGACTGAACCGCCTTGCGGACTCACCTGGAGCGATTCGTGCCGGATAGGTGAATCGAAGGGCGAGTTGCCCGATGCGGCCAGCTCCTGCGGGCTGTACTCGGGAGCAAGGGTCGGCTGGACCGAGAAGTCGGTGAAGTGGATCGACGAGAAGAGAATCTCGTTCGTCTCCTCATCTATCGCCGCATCAGGAACACGGAACCAGCGTCCCCAGAATGTGTCAAAATAGTAGACGCCAAGTTCGGATTCGGGATATCCGGGAGGAATCTGTGACTCGTCGTATCCAATCGAGGCAAAGAACGGCTCATCAAACTCCACCTGCTCACGGATGACCTCGCTGCCGTTCTCGATCACGATCCCGGAGAACTCGAGAATGGGGCTGACGAAGGGAGCGGGGGAGAGAGAACGAAGCTCCTCCGACTGCACTTCCTCGATCCGGACCGCCACGATCTCAGGCGGCAGGCTCTCTGGTGGAACGAGCACGGAGGCGTTGGAGTGATCGACCACGACCCCAACGCCCGGCACGTATGCGGCTTCCGCGAAGCCGACCGTTATCTCGTCTGTGAGTGCCAGCGGACTGAGGTTCCCGGCGCGATCAACGGCGAGGACGGCGTAGGTGAGGACCGACCCTGCGGTCACCTCTTCATCCACAAAGTCGAACGAGCGCCAGACCACCTCATCCACGGTCACATCAACGCCGTCATTCCAATCGATCGTTTCGGCAAGATCACTGCCCACGGAGTCGCGATAGAGACGATAGGCGACGATATCCGACGCCTGGTTCTCCCAGAGAATCCTCACGCTCGATGTGCCCGAAAGAGCGCTTGGCCTGGACGGCTTCTCCGGAGCGACCGTGTCGATCAGGGCGGTCACGGAGGCGAGGCGGCTCCAGCCGGCAACGTCGGTTGCGCGGATGGTCACGATGTGCTCGCCGTCATCGAGGGCGGGCATCTCGTAAGGGCTGCTCACCGGAGTGAACGGGGCGCCGTCAATTGACACTTC
>JANQQY010000056.1 GCA_028284845.1 Spirochaetales bacterium | reverse complement strand
AGGAGGAGCGTCTCAATCGCCAAGTCGATCTCACTCATCGCACCGAGCTGGTTCTCCGCAACGCGCTCGAAGGTCACATAGTCGCGGAACGCCTCGTCGTACGATTCGACCGCTCCGGCAAGCTCTGCGAAGAGGCTGTCCGCGGCGGTCGAGGCAAGTGCAGCCTGCGTCTCGCGAACCTGGCCCTGAAGTCGTCGCACGAGGTTGCGGACGATGGCCTCCGTGTCTTCGTCGCTCTCGAGGAGATAGTCCTTCTCGGCGCTCTCAAGTGCCAGAACGAAGAGGCTGAGTGATTCAGCGGTCTCCGCCCTCGAGTTCGAGAGATTCACACTGTGTATGGTGCGAACGCCGGCCGCGGCAATTGCCAATGCCAAGAGCGCTATTGAACCAAAGCCAAGGAGAAGCTTTGAACGTATCTTCACTGAGTTCTCCCCACACGAACGCCGCAAAGACTATCCGCTCATCAAAACCTCATCAATCGAATTGTAGATATTAATGATTTTTTCATCTTAACAGGCGGACCACTATAGGTTGCGAGGAACTCGGCAGCCGAGGAGCTCGAAGTGTCACGAAGCCTGTTGGTCTGACCGAATGCAGGTCATTTGGGCAGAACGAGCTGCGAGGGATTGTGCTGCGAGCTGCAGGGTCGGCGTGCGTATGTTTTGCGAACGTCGTGATCTATCCGAAATGGACCAACAGGCTTCGTGACACTACCCGAGGAGCTATGCCTCGGATCCCACAGCGCTCTCGGAGAGCTCCGCCCTGTCGCAGTGCTCATCGATGTCCTCGGCGTCCCACGGGTAGGCAATCCAGACATCTTCAATGTCGACGCCGGCGTAGTAACGCTCCACAAAGTTTGGAATCACCCCGAGCTTTGGCTTCTGCTTGTGATGGAGGACTGCCACGGCAGTCTCAGCGGGCGAGTGGGAGTTGAGCTCGGTCAGGCAGTACTCGAGAGTGGTCCGCGTGTCGTCGACCTCGTCTACCAGAAGGATTTTCTTTCCGGTGAGCTTCTTCTCTACCTCGTCGATCCATTGGATCTTGCGTGGTCGCTCGAGCTGATTGTTGCTGTCGTAGGCGCGGATTCCGACTGTCAGAATTGGCAGGTCGATATAGGTCTTGATCATCCGCGCAGGGATAAATCCGCCGGTGCCAATCGCGACGATTACATCGGGCTCAAAGCCGTCAGCCTTGATGCGCGCGGCAAGCGATCGAACAGTGCGGTGAATCTGACGGTAACTGAGGTAGAGCTTGTCTCCCATAGCCAATACTATCCGCGCCGCAGCCATGCTGCAATAATGGCGCGTGCATCAAGAGATAGAGTTTGTCTTCCGACCCGAATATGGGTTTGATCCCGCGCCGGTCGCAGATGCCTTTTCGCCCGGCTCCATATCGAGCGTTCGCGACTTTCACCGGACCTTCCCGCAGTACATGCCCACGCCCCTCGTCTCCTTGCCCTCGCTCGCATCGGAGCTGGGCATCAAGCGTCTCTGGGTCAAGGACGAGTCGAAACGCTTTGATCTCAACAGTTTCAAGGTCCTTGGCGGTTCCTATTCGATCGCGAGATACATCGCTTCCGAACTCGCGCTCGACCCGGGCCGACTGAGCTTTGATCATTTAAACGCCGCCGATGTCCGGGATCGGCTTGGCGCGATCACCTTCGTCACCGCAACCGACGGCAATCACGGACGATCCGTCGCCTGGAGCGCTCGGGAACTCGGTCAGCGATCGGTCGTCTTTGTGCCTAAGGGAACCTCGGATTCGCGAATCCGGAACATTGCCAAGGAGGGCGCGGAGGTCAGAGAGACCGACGGCAACTACGACGACACGATCCGGGCGGCTCGAGCGTGGATGGACGCGAACGGTGGCGTCATCGTTCAGGACACCGCATGGGAAGGTTATGAGGAGATACCGACCTGGATCATGCAGGGCTACGCCGTTCTTATGCACGAGGCGATCGAACAGATGGCAGACGATGGCGGCCCAACGCATGTCTTCCTGCAGGCCGGCGTCGGATCGTTTGCCGGAGGGGCTGCCGGTCTTCTTGCGCGACACTACGGCGCCGATCGCCCACGGGTCGCAGTCGTCGAACCGAGCACCGCCGGATGCTACTACGCCTCCGCTCTGGCAGCCGACGGAGATCCTCACGACATCGGTGGCGAGATGCCCTCTATCATGGCGGGACTCGCCTGCGGCGAGCCAAATCGACTCGCCTGGCCCATCCTCCGCGACCACGCCGACCTCTACTTCCGGGTCTCCGACGAGATTGCCGCGAGCGGCATTCGGGCACTCGCAGCTCCGCGCGGGTCAGACGAGCCTATCGTTGCCGGTGAGAGTGCCGCCGGTGGTATCGGCATCCTGCTTTCGGGAGCACACGCCGTGGATGGGAGTGCCATTCGTGAGGCGCTTGGCTTAACCGCGTCGTCGAGGGTGCTCGTGGTGTCGACGGAGGGTGACACGGATCCGGGGCACTACACGCGCATCGTCAACGAGAAGCTCTACCAGGCGAGCTGGGAGTAGAAGCTCTACCCGACGCGCCGTTTTCCCTTGGACGCAAGGTCGCGTAGCAGCCTCACAGGATCCTCAAACTTCGAGAGGAGAATCATCGCCGCGATGATGTACGGCTTGTACCCGGCTTCCCGATAGGTGGCATCGCGCTGAGCGTCGAACACGCTCGCCGCAACTTCGCCCCTTTCGCAACTCACTCCCGAGATGTCTGCGGGGAGGCAGTGCATGTAGAGAGCCTTTCCGGCCCGGGTGCGGGCCATTCGTTCTTCCGTCGCCTCCCAATCGATGTGGTTGGCGTTCTGAGCAAGGCAGTCTCGCTCCAACTCCTTCAGTCCATCTGCGTCACTCGCCCGCAGGAGTTCAGTTCGCTGCTGCATCACACCGTACGGCGCCCAGCTCTTGGGGTAGACAATGTCCGCGTCAGTGAAGGCTTCATCCATGGAGTGACCAAGACGAAACGACCCACCTGACTCCGAAGCGAGACCTGCCGCCTTCGCCTCGATCTCAGGGATCAGATTGTAGCCCTCCGGGTAGGCGAGGGATACCTCCATGCCAAATCGCGTCATCAGGCCGATGATCCCCTGGGGCACGGAGAGCGGCTTTCCGTACGATGGCGAATAGGCCCAGGTCATTGCGATCTTTTTCCCGCGAAGCTGGTCGAGTCCGCCGAACTCATTGGCAAGGTGCTGCAAGTCGGCCATCGCCTGCGTGGGATGATCTCGATCGCACTGCAGATTGACGATGGATGGTCGTCTGCTCAGGAGGCCGGCCTCAGTCGCTGCGCTGAGCGACTCGCCAACCTCGACCATGTACTCGTGGCCGGCTCCCAGATACATGTCGTCTCGGATTCCGATCGTCTCGGTGAGGAAGGAGATCATCACGGCCGTCTCCCGAACCGTCTCGCCGTGCGCGATCTGGCTTTTCGCTTCGTCCAGATCCTGGACCGCAAGACCAAGAAGGTTCGCGGCGCTGGCATAGCTGAATCGAGTTCGAGTCGAGTTGTCTCTGAAGAGCGAGACGGCGAGGCCGGAGTCGAAGGTGCGTGGTGAGATCCCCGCCTCGCGCATCGACTTGAGCGCCTGGGAGACGGCCAGCACCGCTTGGAGCTGCGCCTGGGACTTCTCCCA
>JANQQY010000035.1 GCA_028284845.1 Spirochaetales bacterium | reverse complement strand
CGGGAGAGTCTATTCGGATTCCGGACCCCGCGACAATTGGGCGCCGCACCACTCGCCCGCACAACTCCAGATGAGATCGTTTATGATCGAAACGCAGATGAAATCGAAGCGAATCCTCTACCTCTCCCTGTCGATCATGGCAGCATTGATAGTGGCGGCACTTCTCGCGCCGGACTACGTTACAGCACTTCTGGAGAGGCCATCGCTCTATCCCCACGCCCTGTTTGTACATGTGGTGGCCTCAACGCTATTCTTTGGCAATGCGGTCATTGGAATCCTCTGGGAGTCTCGAAGCTTGGCGTCGCGTAATGCGGGCACCATCATTAGCACCTACAAGACGGTGACATGGATCGACGCTCACTTCTCCGCTCCAATGATCATCCTCGGAGTGCTCGGTGGCGTGACGCTTTCGGTCATCCTGGGCGATCTCTGGCAGACCGGCTGGCTTTCGCTCGCCTTTCTCCTTTTTCTCTTTTCAGGCGTCATTTGGATCTCGTTCGATATCCCAACGCAGTACAAAATCAGAGAACGACTCGCGGAACTGGATCCAGGCACGGAAGCACTGCCTCCGGATCTGCTCCGCCTCCTGAAGAGGCGACTCTGGATCTCAATCGGCGGCGTTGCTCCTCTTGTGATCGTCTTCGCCCTCATGATCTACAAACCGGACATCATCCCCGTGGGAGATTGGTTCAGGTAGCGCGCCGCATGCAAATGGCGATTCCGCTCCTGACTCGTATAGCGCCGGTGCTGCTTCTCCTGGGAGCGTGCGCCGCACCGCTACCTTGGCCCGCGTCGCCTCTCTACGAGTTCCCAGAGCTCGAGCAATCCTACGTCGCTCCCGCGTCACTCGCTCTGGCGATGGACCAGATTGAGGGTATCTACGCTCACTTTGATGTCGTGTCCTACGAAGACGAGACTGAACAGACAACCCTTCGAACCTTCGTCGTCTCGTACGGGTTCACCGAGTTCTTTAGTCAGGACGGAAAACTCTTTGAGATCGACACCTTCTGCGGTGCCGAACAGAAACTGAGCCAACCCGGTGTCACATCTGCGTTCGGCGACGGCGCGACCCAGGCGATTCAACCGGTCGCTCAAGAGGTGGAGCTCGAACTGCGCGGAAACCAGTGGCATGTCTACCGACCGTCAACACCAACGCTGCTCGGCATTACCGGAGACCCCAATCTTCCGCTCTCACAGGATCCGAACGACCCAAACCTCGTTGATGCCGACGGGGACGGTAACCCGGGCGTGACCGTGAAGCTGAACATCCAAGGGATTATCAACGCGGAGATCTACATCACTCGCCGCGAGATCTACGAGTACTTCATGACGCTCCATTCCAACGGGAACCTCTACGGTCACGTCCGAGACAGATCTGAGCAATTTGTGATCGACGCCACGATGAGAATCCTTCGCCAACAATCAAGTCCGCAGCAACTACCGGATCCGGGAATGAATCCCATTATGCTGATTCGAGTTGGGAACGACGTACGGACGTGCGAGGATCTCGCTCGCGTCCGTGAAGATCTGTTTCCGGCGACACCGGAGTTTGGTCAAGCACCGTAGGCAGGCGCTCGGCAGCACCGGATTGCCCTCCCGTCTAGGTTGTCAATGGTCTCGCCGCCGGCCGAGACGCGCCAGACCTCACCTCCCCGCGAAGATCAATCCAACGGAGTAAACAGCAGCAGGCTCGCTCTCGTCGACTGCAAGACGCCACGGATCTGAGATGTACTCTGCCTGGGCGTAGAGTGTGGCGCCTTGTGCATTGTCCGGCCAGGAGACCCCGAGCCGCACCAGGCCGTCGGTCCGATAGGCTCCGGACGTGGCAAGTTCGGACTCCGGATCGTCGATCAGCAAGGCTCCTCGAGCCTCAATGAACACGGTCAGATGTCGCATCTCCAGTGCCTGGCGAATCGAAAGGTAGCCGGAAGCCACATCTGGACTCGCCTCATAATCCTGAAAAACAAGCGGGAGCTGGTACTCGAGGGTCAGGAGGGTGTCGACCGAGAGGAGCAATCCGCCGCCGACCTCGGTCTCAAATCGGTAGCGCCCATTCACACCTATCGCATCGTGGATGGGGTCACGACGCTGGCGTGCGATGTCGTGTTTGCAGTCATGTCGATACCAGACGGTCGGTTCAAAAAGGACGTTTGGGAATCGGGCGCGCAGATGCAGATCGGTCACAATGGCCGAGGGATCGATGCTGAATCGAATGTCACCGACGCTTTGATTCTGGTAGAGGAGCCGAGCGAGTCCGGAGACCGCTACCGCGGGATGATCCACAAAGAGCACATGAGCGCCAAGGTCGAAGTCCCAGGCGAACAGCGGCCGCCCGGTCTCAAATTGGTAGCGTTCGAGCCCCATCCAGCCATAGACCTCGGAGAAGACTGCCGCACGGCCTATCATCGTGCCACGCGTTGGCGCGTCAGACGAGGGAGCTGATGACACTTCGCCACGCCCCGCCCACGGGTCGAGCGGAATGGGTGGTGGTGAGAGGACTTCGGCAGGAAGGAGCGACGGGAGAAAGAGTGCGAGAAGGGCCGCACACATCAGTGACGGAACACCCACGATCGAGTTTCTGCTGCGATACCTGGTGCGTCTGACGTAGTTCATCCTTACCCATTATGGCATGATCCGGGTCATGTTCGTGAACCGAAGTGGGAGAATGGCTCTGCGAGCAACAACGTTCGGCGTGGCGTTCGCGGTGATCGTACTGATTTCCGGGTGTGACGATCCGATGAATCAGCCGGGGCCGGATGATCTGCCGGACACCGGCACCGATCAGGGTGACAGCATCGATCATGGTGACGGCAGCGGTGCAGTTGATGCCGACGCGGCTGTGTTCGTGGCGATCACCGGGACAGACGCGAACCCCGGAACCCCGGATTCGCCCAAGCGAACCCTCCAAGCTGCGATCGATGCCGCCGCTGCGACAGGCAAGGACGTCTACATCGCTGCAGGAACGTACACTCCAGTTGCGAACTCCGGCACGCTCCTGCTGAGAGACGGCGTCTCGCTCTACGGAAGCTATGTTGTTGCGGCGGATGGGGGTTGGTCACGGACGTCGGAGATAGGTGTAGAGATTCGGCACAGCGGCACAGTCTCAAATGGGCGCCTGATCGGAGTCCAAGGCGGCGGCGGTGGCGCCGATGCGCTGGCAAAGACAACGATCCTCGACGGGGTGGCCATCGTCACGCCGGACGCACCGGGGCATGGCACCCACAACTACGGCGTCCATTGCTTCAATTGCCCCGGCCTGGAGCTGAGAAACATCGAGATACGTGTCGGCGCCGGAGCGAGCGGCCTTGACGGTGCCTCCGGAACAGCCGGCACCGACGGCGGCGATGGGGATCCGGGCAGCCCGGGTGACT
>JANQQY010000028.1 GCA_028284845.1 Spirochaetales bacterium | reverse complement strand
GCGATGTCCTGGGTTCGCGGCGACGCCGGAACGACCATGTCGATGATCACAGCGCTTCCGCCGGTGGGGGAGTCGGCTGCGATGTAGGCCGGGTTGCCGGTCACGGCGATGTCGGCAGCGGTCTTGCTGGTGCCGTCGATGATCAGCTCAACCATGCGATCACGGAAACCGGTTCCGCGGCTCACGAGCGACTCACCCGATGCGTCCTGGTTCAGGACAACGATGGTGACGGGGCTCGATGCGCTGGCTGCTTCGATCTGATCCTGGAGAACCGCGAACATCTCGTCTGCTGCGAGGCCCGCTGCTGCGTAGTTGTCGGTCGACGCGTTTGCGAAGATCGCGCCGGCAGGAGCATTGGGGACGCCTGAGTCGAAGCCGACGATCGGGATGTCGCGTCGGACTGCTTCATCAAGCTGGTCCATCACCGAGCTGGTGTCGAGCGCTGCGAGAGCGACCGCACTCGGATTCTTGGCCATTGCGTTCTGAAGCATGATCACCTGATCCTGGATGTCGGCCTCAGAAGCCGGACCCTCAAAGGTGATCTCTACGCCAAAGTCAGCAGCTGCCTGCTCGGACCCAGCCTTGACAGTCTGCCAGAACTGGTGCTGGAGACCCTTGGAGACGACAGGGATGAAGATCTCGTCACTGCCCTCTTCCGTACCAGTAGCCATGACCGGCGCGACCATCGCGAAGGCCATCACGATCGTCATAACGATCAAAAAGAACCTGGAACTTCTCATGAATTCCTCCTATGGATTTTGCTCTGGAGCAACGCTCCAGTGGTTCACTCGTTTGATTTCTGCGCGGCTTCCCGCGCTTTGAGCAGCTGCTTGAACTCCTGCTCGGCCGCACGCTCCTCCGCTCGCCGAGCCGCCTGCTCCTGTTTCTCGCGTGCCTTCATCTCGCGGTACTTCGTCTTGAGTTCGCCTTGGAGCGCCGCGATCTCGCCGTTGATACGTGTCTTGTCGTCAGCACTGACGCTTCCGTTTCCGGCCGCAAGCTGATCTTTGAGTTCCTGAATGGCGGCTAGCGTCCTCTCGCGATACGCATCTGCGGGAGTGGGTACTCGAACCTCAGAGGCCTTTCGGATGCGGTACATGTCCAAGAGGACGGCGCCCACAACAACGACACCGGTGAAGAAGGTCTGGTAGTGCGCCTGGAGGTCCATCGAGGGGAGTCCGATGCTGAGCGTCGACATGATAAAGACGCCAATGACGGTTCCAAAGATGGTGCCAACGCCGCCGGCGAGAGAGGTGCCGCCAATGACGGCGCCCGCGATGGCGAAGAGCTCGAAGCCCTGGCCCTGGGCCGGGAGGACCGTGGTGTAGATGGCGGCGTAGGCGATTCCGCCAATGCCGGCGCACGTCCCCGCAACGACGTAAGCCATCATCTCCCACTTCTTCACGTTGACGCCGGAGAGGCGAGCTGCCTCTTTGTTGCTCCCGATCGCGTAGGTGTAGCGACCCATCTTGGTGTTACTCAGGATGATGTGAGCGATGATCGCGACGGCGACAAGCAGTATCGCCCCCGTGGGAATTGTCATCCCCTCCTCGCTGATGATCTTGAAGAGGCTCTTGAACCAGCCGTCTGCCGCGGCCCGTGTTGGGAAGGTCGCGCTCTGAACGTTCGATACGATCGAGCCGACGCCCATGGAGATCATCATGGTGCCAAGGGTCGCGATGAAGGGCGGCAGCTTGAGGCGCGAGACCATCAGTCCGTTGAAGAACCCGAATGCGATTCCGATGACGACGATGAGCACCAGCGAGAGCCACATCGGCCAGCCCCACGTCTTGTAGGCTGTTCCGCCGATGATTGCCGCGCACATCATGACCGTCCCAACCGAAAGGTCGATTCCGCCGGTGATGATGACGAAAGTTACGCCAATCGAGATGAATCCGATGTAGTAGCTCGCGTCGATGATGTTGACGAGGGTGGGGTAGGAGACGAAGTTGCGCCCAAAGATCCCAAAGAAGATGTAGAGGATGATGAGCGCGGCGGGGGCGAGCGCCCACTTGAGTCCGTTCTCTTTGATCTGTTGCCATCGGTCTGCAGTGGACAATGCCATTAGCCTAACTCCGTGTAAGTGTCTCCTGCGTCCGCATGGTGGCGCAGTGCATGATTGATTCCTGGGTCGCTTCCGAGATATCGAGCTCGCCGGTGATCCGGCCCTCGCACATCACGATCACACGGTCGCTCATGCGGAGGATCTCCGGCAGTTCGGAGGAGATCATGATGATCGACTTCCCCTGCCCGGCGAGTTCGTTCATCAGATGGTAGATCTCGCTCTTCGCCCCAACGTCGATTCCGCGCGTGGGCTCGTCAAAAATGAGGATGTCGCAGTTGCGAATGAGCCACTTGGCGAGAACAACCTTCTGCTGGTTGCCCCCGGAGAGGTTGCGAACGAGCTGATCGACGCTTGGCGTCTTGATTGCCAGCCGATTGACGTACTGGTGTGCAGCGTCAGAGATCTTGCGCTTTGCGAGGAAGGGACCGTTGGTGAAGTCGCGGTAGGTAGCCATCACCACGTTGTCCTTCACGTCAAGGTTGAGTGCGAGTCCGTATCGCTTCCGATCCTCGGAGAGGTAGGCGAGCCCGTGCGCAACTGCGTCAACGGGCGACTGGATGGAAGTTGGTGCACCGCCAATCTCAATGCGGCCGCTTTGGACCTCATCCGCGCCAAAGATCGCTCGGGCGGTCTCCGATCGCCCTGCGCCGATCAGGCCCGCGAATCCAAGGATCTCACCGCGCTTCAGCTCAAAGCTGATGTCCCGGACCATCGGACCGGCATTGAGGCCCGTGACTCTCAGCACTACCTCAGCGTCGGGGGGGACGGAGCTGGCCGACTTGGGCTCCTCGTAGATCGTTCGGCCAACCATGAGGTTGATGATCTCTTCCTTCGTAATTTCGCTTGTTACTCGTGTACCGACGCTCTCGCCGTCCCGCAGGACCGTCACCCGGTCGGTAATCCGGTGAATCTCATCGAGCCGATGCGAGATATGAATCATTCCCACGCCACGGTTCTTGAGATCGGTCATGATCGTGAAGAGTTCGTCGATCTCTGCATCGGTGAGCGCGGCGGTTGGTTCGTCCAGAATGAGGATCTCAAGTCTTCGGGAGACAGCCTTTGCGATTTCGACCATCTGTTGCTTGCCAACCGAGAGGCGTCCGAGGGTTGCGGTAGGGTCGATGTTCATTCCCAGACGCGAGAGAAGGTCGGCTGCGCGCTCGTTCTGGCCACGCTTGTCGAGGAAGACTCCGCCGCTTCGTGTGTCTTCTCGACCAATAAAGATGTTCTCTGCCACGGTGAGGTGATCCATCATGTTGAGTTCCTGATGGATGATTCCGATTCCCATCTCGAGGGCGTGGCCGGGATTGCGCGGATCAAACGGGCGGTTGAGGTAGTAGATGTCACCCGCATCCCGCTGGTGGATGCCGGTGAGAATCTTCATGAGGGTCGATTTTCCGGCGCCGTTCTCTCCCACAAGCGCATGGATCTCGCCCGCATTCAGGCTGAAGTCCACCTCTTTGAGTGCGTGTACACCAGAGAAGCGCTTGTCGATTGTGCGCATATCGAGAATCTGCTCTGCCAGACTGGCCCCCTTGGAGCCAATCGTCTCACGGGTTTTTTGAGCCGTCGCTGGAATATCGTCCGCGGTTTGGTCGTGATTGTACGATGTGAGCGATTAGTTTCCGCGGATGATTGGGAATAGGAGCTTCTGATTCTCTTCTGTGAACATGTCTTCTTTGCGGACAAGGACCGACCCGGTGTTGATAAACGGGTCAACATCGGTTCCACGCATCGATCGGACGAGCGTCTCTATACCCACGTATCCCATGTTGAACGGTCTCTGGACCACCAACGCTCGAACCACGCCGTTCTCAAGCATCTCAATCTCTTCCCGCGAATTGTCGAATCCAACCAGCGAGATCTGGTCCTTCAGTCCGAGCGCCTGGATAGCCCTGCCGGCACCAACGGTCGAGTTCTCATTGAGGGCGACGATTCCGGCGAGATCCGGATGTTCAGAAAGGATGTTCTCCACGATCTGAACACCAAGCTGCGTGTCGTTTTGGGAGTAGAACGGGCCAAGGACCAGTTCCGGGTTGTGCTCAGAGAGGGCCTGCATGACCCCGGTCTCTCGACTGATCGCCGTCGCCACTCCCCGAATGTGCGAGATAATCGCAATCTTCCGGTCCGCCGGTACGAGCCGTGCTATCTCCTCGCCGGCCGTGACGCCTGCGGCGACATTGTCCGTTGCGACAAAGCTCTGCGGCACGTCGCTATCAAGTGCCGAGTCGAGAGTCACCACCGTGATGCCCCGCCGTGTCGCCTCCTCGGTCAAGGGAACGAGTCGAGTGAAGTCCGATGCGACGAGAAGGATTCCATCAGGTTCCTGATCGATGACCTCTTCGAAGATCTCGATTTGGAGATCGATGTCTTTCTCGAACTCGGGTCCCACGACCTCAGGCGAAACTCCGAATTCCTGCGAGGCTTCCTGAATCCCGGCGCGGACGATCTGCCAGAACTCCATGTGGGGACCGGTCGTCTTCATCACGACGTAGATCTCTTCTTCGCGGTCGCCCGAAAGCATCGGATTAAGCGCATCACTTACAAAGAGCGCAACCACGACGATCACCACTGACGCGCCCACGATCAGAAGCACTCGCCCTCTCACAATGCAATCTCCTCCGCCTCACGGACTGCCTCGAGTGCCTCGCCTGTGATCGACGGAAGCTGGATTCGAACGATCGTCCCACCGCCGTCCCGCGGCGAGAAGGTCAGGCCATAGGGAGCGCCGAAGTAGAGGCGGATTCGCTCGTGAACGTTACGCACTCCAACGCGCGTACCTTGCCCGCCTCGGCCCGGCTGCCGTTCGTTCATCTCATCTGTAAGGATACGCTGCATCTGATCCGCTTCCATTCCTACGCCGTCGTCGATGACAGAGAGCAGGATTCCAGCCTCGGTTGCTTCGCCATGAATCGTGACTCGGCCACCGTGATCTGTGTTCTTGATGCCATGGTAGATCGCATTTTCAACCAATGGCTGCAGAATGACCTTTGGGATTCGGAGGCGAAGAACGCCCTCGCTCACATCGATCGAGAAATCGAGCCGATCTCGGTAGCGCACCTTCTGGATCGTGAGGTAGCTCTTGATGTGTTCTATCTCATCGTGAACGCTTATCAGTTCATCGCCCTTGCTGATGGAGAGGCGGAGAAGCCGCGCGAGGGCGGAGACGGTGGTAACCACGTTCTGGTACTGCTTGCCCTCGGCCATCCAGATAATGGAATCGAGTGTGTTGTAGAGGAAGTGGGGCGTTATCTGATTCTGAAGGGCGAGAAGCTCGCTTTTTCGTTTGAGCGCATGCTCTTCCTCGTTTCTCCGCATCAGTTCACGGATTTTGGCGATCATGATGTTGTAGTCGTGAGCGAGTGCTCCCACTTCATTGCTCGCAGAGACAGCGACCGTCCGGTCGAATTCTCCACGCTCAACTTGCTTCATCGACTCCCGCAGCCGAAGGATCGGCTGCGACACGCGGTGCGAGATCAGAACTGAGATAACGATTGCGAATAGGACGAGAATGAGTGAACTGATCGTGTAGTAGCGCTGAGTGAGCGTCCGGTTCTGCACCAGCTCGCTCGAGTAGTTCACCCCAACGATTCGCCAATCGGTCTGCTCAGAGCGGCCGATCGTGTAGACCCGAGTGCCGCGCTCGCCCTCAACGGCAAACGAGTCGTCATCTGTTGCAAGGACACGATCGATGAACTCGGTCTCGATTCCGCTGTAGATGAGCTCCTGGCGCGGGTGGTAAACGATGCTTCCTGTCTCGTCAACAACAAAGAGGTAGCCACGGCTCCCGAGGCTGATGCTGTTCACAAGATCATTAATGACGGAGAAGGTGAGATCGACCAGGAGCACTGTTCGTCTGGAGTCGGCCGGGAGACCATCGACGGTCCGGCTGAGGGAGATGACCCAGCGGTAGTCGCCGGCGGCGATGTTTTGTACGTGTGATGAGGAGATTGCAGCCTCACCCGGGCTGTTGATCGCATCCACAAAGAACGGCAGATCGGTGATGGAAACCGCGGGGTTGAGATTGAGATCGGGGCGGTTTGAGAGTGCCACACCGTCCTCACGTCCAATGAGGATCAGCGAGATATCGTTCCGGGTTCGGGCGATCGCATTCAGGAACGACTCGATCGATCGTCCTAAGTCCTCTCTCTCAGTGCCGGTCGTCCTGCCGGCGAAGTACTCCTGTACCTGTCCGTTCGCCAGTACGACACTTGCGATATTGGTCATGTGGCGGATATACGAGTCGATGTTAGTCGTAACTTGTGAGATGAGCTGACCCGTGTAGTCTATCGACGTACTCTCAACGGCGTCATGCGTGAAGGAGAGCGAGAGGCCGGCGAGCACGACAGCCGTTATGATCACCAATGCCGCAAATGCCAGTGTGATCGTCGTCTGGATGCGTGTCGATCTTCTCTGCATTACGACGCCTCCTTCACCTGAGCACGATACTCGGTTGGGGAGAGACCCGTCTGCTTTCGGAAGGTGAGGCTGAAGTAGTGCGGGTCGCCGAACCCCACCGCCCGCGCGATCTCGTACGTCTTTTGATCCTGACTCGCGAGCAGTTCGCGCGCTCGGTCCATTCTTACCGCCGTCAGAAACTCTACGAAGGTCATACCGGTGTGCGCCTTGAAGAGTGGACTAAAGTAGCTCTTGCTGATCGCTAACTCCTGGCAGACACGCGTGAGGCTGAGCGTTCGGTCGGAGAAATGGGCGCGGATGTACTCTTCCGCCTCGACGGCCTTCGATCGCGAGTGCTGATCTCTGTTGCGAGCGAGCAGTCCCTGAACCTGTTCCGCGATCTCGCTGAACCAGCGAACGTAGTCCGACAGCGTCTTAATTCGACCCAACCGGTCGAAGGGCGTCTCACCGATCGTCTCGCGATAGTCAATCCCAATCGCCTCAAGCGCATCGATGATGTCGGCGAGTAACCGGTGCATAAGCGTCTCGATGTCCTCCCGTGTGGCGTCCACGGTCGATGCCTCGTCAACGAGGCGGTTCAGAGCCCCTATCGCCTCGGCGTCCTTGCCGCTCTTCAGCGCGGCCACGAATGCGCTGCTCGTTGTGCGCCTAGGAGGGCGCGACGCTTGTGACTCCGGACCTCGAACATGCTCAATGCCGATAATCTGATTTGGTCCGAGGACCAGACGCTGATCGAGCGCCGTTCGGGCCTCTTCATATGAGATGCCTATCTCGGTCACTCCCCGAACGGGAGAACCGATTCCTGCGCTCACCGTGAGTCCGAGCTCCGACGCGGCTCGTTCGGCAATCGACTCTGCGCAACTCAGGGCGAGACCCGTTGCGATCTGCATGGTATCTGCCGCAACCACAACGACGGCGCGGGCACGAGGCGTGGCAAAGGCGAACGCTGATCCCGTAGCCAGCGCGACCTCCTCTGCGATCGTTTGCACGGCGAGTTCCGCGAGCTCGTCGCCTGCCTCGATCGTGTCAGGATCGCAGACGAGGCAGGCGCACCATTTGAGATCAATGGGTAGGTCAAGCGACGCAAGCCGGTGCGGCACCTCGCTCTTGATGATTTCCCCGTGAAGGATCCGGTTCAAGAGGCGCTCGCGGAGTACCGGCAGGCTCTCCTGAAGTTGCAGCCGAACTCGCTCAAGTTGTTCCTCGCGGGTTTGCTGGGCGTCGAGCGCCTCTCGAACGGCTCTGAGCTCGTTCTTTAGCTCGTCCGGAGTGATCGGCTTCAGCAGGAAACTATGCACGCGGAGCTTCACGGCTTCCTGCGCGTACTCGAACTCATCAAAGCCGGTGAGGAGAATGGTCCGAGTCGACGGGAAGCGGTCTGCTACGAACGAGGCAAGCTCAAGCCCGTCAACGAACGGCATGCAGATGTCGCTGAGGATGACGTCGGGCGGATTGCTCTCGATCGCGTCCATCGCTTCGCGCCCGTCGCGGCAGGTCCCCGCGAGCTCGAATCCAAGAGCCTGCCAATCGATATTCTCCGCGATGCCCTCACGGACAACCGGTTCGTCGTCAATAATCAGTATTCGGTACAAGCCTGACCGCTCCTCTTCAAGGGTTTCACTCTCTCGCAGCCCGGTCAATATACTCTGAGGATGAACGCACCCTTCACTCGAGCTGAAGCCCCTCAAGAGGCCACCTGGAATCGCGAGGCCATTTTTCCAACGTGGAACGAGTACGATGACGAGGTGGCCAGTATTGCCTCCGCCACGGCGGACCTTGCCTCATTCGCAGGAACGCTTACAGACTCACCCGCCCGACTTATGGAGTGGTTTGAGACCTTCTGCGCTCTCGCGGACCGCGCGGGGCGGACCGTTACCTTTGCCACGCTCTCCGTCTCGGTCGACACCTCCGACACGGAGGCCAAGGCGAAGTACGGTCAGGCGATCGCTACCATCTCACGCATGGCTGGAGCCACGGCGTTTGCTGAGCCCGAGCTCATGGAAGCGTTGGACGGAAAGGGCGAGAAGATCGACGAGTGGATAGCACGCGAGCCGGGGCTCGAGCCCTATCGAAGTTACCTGGAAGCACTTCTCCGCAAGGCAGCGTTCACGCTCTCCGGCGAGGTCGAGTCGGTCTTGGGAAACCTCTCAGATGCACTGAGCTCGACGTCCAGGACGCTCGCCGAACTCGCCGGTTCCGATATGAAGTTCGCGGATGCGAAAGACGGGGGTGGCGGCGATCACCGTGTTGGGCAGGGGACTTTTATGGCCAACTACACGAGCGACGATCGCGCCCTTCGTCAGAGCACGTGGGAGAGCTTTGGAGACGGCTACCGACAGTTCCAGAACACCTTCGCCGCCGGATACCTCGGCGTCATCAAGCAGAGTGTCTTTGAGGTACGAGAACGTGGATACGACTCGGTTCTTCACCAACGACTCGAACCGACGGGCCTACCGGTTGGTGTATTTCAC
>JANQQY010000689.1 GCA_028284845.1 Spirochaetales bacterium | reverse complement strand
GCTCGTATTCAACGCCTCCGCCGCGAACCCTGAGCGAGCACTCATGTTCCTTGAGTGGATCAATGCAAGCCAGGAGAACTACGACTCCGTCATTCTTGGCATCGAGGGCGTGACCTTCGAGCTTGGCGAGCGCGAAGGCGTAGAAGTAAACCGTCGGCCCGACGGCGTTGAAACGGTAAACTCGTGGACTACAAGCGTTGGCCTCTGGCCGTTCTGGAGAAGCCAGTGGATGCGACCAGGAGACGGTGGGGAAATCGGTGGTTGGTCATTCGAGTATCGCGTCGATGCAGAGCCACAGCTGACCGATCCGGCAACGAATCTCATCTCGCCGCTTGCCGGCTTCAACTTTGACACCGATCCTGTCCGGACCGAAGTTGCGCGGCGGCAGGCCATCTGGGATGACTACGGCATGCGTCTCGCCTTTGGTCTTGAGGAAGAGCCTCTGTCGGCCTTGGATGACTTCATTGATCGATTGGCCGACGCAGACGCCGAAGTGATTCGCGTGGAACTGCAGCGTCAGATCGACGAGTTCATGAATCGCTGATCAAGCCGATTGAACAGGGCCCCGGGAGCTTCTCGGGGCTCTCTTTATCTGGAGACACCATGAGTCTGGCTGAGCGACCAAACATCGTGCTCATCACAACCGACCAGCAACGCTGGGACACTATTCACGCACTAGGCAACGAACACATCTACACGCCGCACCTCGATTGGCTTTGCGACGAGGGCATCGCGTTCACCCGAGCCTATAGCGACAGTCCGGTCTGCGTGCCGGCTCGGGCGACGATTATGACCGGAAAGCACGGCCACACCACCGGTTGTGTGAGTAACCACGCTCATTTCCGTCCGCTCGCAGAGCACGACACGCTACCAGGAATTCTGACGGCGAATGGCTATCAGACCCGGGCGCAGGGAAAAATGCATTTCATGCCAATGCGGGTGAACTACGGCTTCGAACATGTCGAACTTCCCGAGGACTTCATCCGCGAGGGGAGACGGTACGATCGCGCCGTGGGGTACGCATCCACCATCGGTCTCAATGAGGTTACTCCCCATCCACGTGATGTGCCGGAGCGAGAGGATCGTGTTCGATGGACCGTGGACCGGAGCATCGACTTCCTGGACACACACGATCCCAGCCGGCCTTTCTTCCTCTGGACGAGCTTCGTGGAACCACATCCTCCCTTTGCGCCGCCTCAGAACCTCTGGGAGCTCTATCGGGATCGGCCGGTGCCCCAGGCGATTCGCGGCGACTGGTCTGCGACTCCGGAGGCAATACCGCCAGGATATCTGCAGCCGACCATCGCGCTGAGTGACTACACAAGAATGAGCGAGCAGCAGACCGCTGACTCAAGGCGGGCCTACTACTCCGTCATCACGCAGATTGACTATGCGCTTGGCCTGCTCTTTGGCCACATGAAAAAACTCGGCCTTCTGGACAACACATGGATCATCTTCACCTCCGACCACGGAGAGATGCTTGGTGACCACTTCATGGGTTCAAAGATCACCTCCTTTGAGGGGTCGGCCCACATTCCGATGCTCGTTCGGCCACCGGCGCCCCTTGAGAGCGCCCGCGAGCTGCTCGGCACCAGATGCGATCGGATCGTCACCCTTGCTGACATTCTGCCTACCTGCCTCTCGCTCGCTGGAGTCGAGGTGCCTGATGACGTGGATGGGCAGGACCTCCTCTCTGTCGCCGAGCACGGTGGCAAGGATCGAACCATTGTGTGCGATTGTCTGCATCAATTCTTTGCAGTTCTCGATGGCTCACTCAAGTACACGTGGACTTCGCTTGGCGGCGGAGAGCTGCTGTTCGACCTTCTCAACGATCCTGGTGAACAACGAAATCTGGTCAACTCGAGCATACATGCGAGGGACGCAGAGCGGCTTCGAAGCTTGCTGATCCGGCACCTCGAGCGCAAGGGATCTGAGTTCGTGAAGGATGGTTCGCTTCACCGTGGGCCGCCGCCTATTCCGCGTCTTGTAGAGCGCTACCCGGTCTTCCCTCATTCGCGAACCGGAGCACTCGATCCATTCGAGGGATGACATGGCCGATCTCTCCGCATTCCTGGAGAGCGTGATCAGGGCGAAAGCGGCTCCCGGTGTCTCGGTCGCCGCATCGTTGGGCGATCGCTCGCTCCTATGCGCAGTCGGACACGATCGTCCTGCGTCGGATCCTCAGGCAACGCGTATCCGTACGGACTCGGTAGTGAATGTTGGTTCGGTTTCGAAGTGCGTCACGGGGACGCTGATCGCCATGACCGCAGCTGATGGCGCGATCTCCATTGATCATCCAGTCAAAACTTACCTCCCGCGCTACAGCGATCCGGACGATACGATCCGTCAGCTTGCGACGCATACAGCCGGCTATACGTTTAACCAGATGGAGAGGTGGCCGGAGACAGAGGACGATCTGGAGGAGTTTCGCTCCCG
>JANQQY010000634.1 GCA_028284845.1 Spirochaetales bacterium | reverse complement strand
GCGGGTCGGTCGTCTTACGCATTGATCGCGAGACCCGATTGCGCCGCGAAGGCGCGACGAGCGTGCGTCCGAGACCTCTCAGTGTGGCTCCTCGAATCGGAGAGCGTGTTTGGTTCGCGGCCGATCAACTCCGCCTCCAGCGAAAGGGCGCTCGCTGAGGTGATGCGAACCGTGACAAATGAGCCGATCAGGGATTGGTCCTCGGATGCGAATCGAACGATCAGTTTTCCTTCGGTCTTCGCGCTCAAGAATCCGGGCTTGCGGTCCGGGCGCTCGACGATGGCGCTCAGTTCCGCGCCAATAAGCGCATCGTTGTACCGGCGAGAGATCGTCTGAAGCTCGGAGCTCAACTCGTGGAGCCTTCGTCGCTTCTCCTCGTGGGGGACGTCATCTTCCCAGCGTGCGCTCTTCGCCCCCGGTCGCGGCGAGTAGATTGCAATGTAGGCCATGTTGTAGGTGAACTCACGCATCGCGGCGCGAGTCTCCTCGAATTGCTCCTCCGTCTCTCCGGTGAACCCCACGATGATGTCGGTGAAAAGCGAAGCGTCCGGGATCGTCCGTCGGATCTTCTCCACCACCTTTCGATACCTGGCCAGCCGGTAGTTCCGATTCATGCGAATGAGGACCTTGTCGTCACCCGACTGGATTGGCAAGTGGATCTGTCGGCCGAGCACGTGGTACTCGGCGATGACATCAATGACATCGTCGCTCATGTCGTGTGGATGGGGGGAGGTGAAGTAGGTCCAGAATCGACGGTCGGTTCGATTCCCAATCTCGCCTATCCCACGCAGGAGCTCAGCAAACCCAATCTCACTCTTCTCCTTCGCGCTCTGCCGATCGAGGCCGTAGGAGTTCACGTTCTGCCCAAGGAGGGTGATCGAGCTGTACCCATCGGTCACCAGCCTCTCCACCTCTGCCAAAATCTCCTCGCTCGGACGACTCACCTCCCGACCGCGGGTGTAGGGGACCGCGCAGAAGGTACAGAACTTGTCACACCCGTTCTGAATGGGCACAAAGGCCTCAAACCTCGACGAGTAGTCCGGAGCGATCTTCCAGTAGCCCTTCGCCGAATCGGACTTGCTCTCTGCACTGATGATCGGAATCTGAACGCCACGCAACCCGCCGCGCTTCTGATTACTATTGGCCTCTCGTGCAGCGATTGCCGGTGGAAGCCCGTTCGCGCTCACTTGTTTGGCACCCGAGGGCTCGTGCTCGTCAGGCACAAATTCCGGAGGTTCGCGAAGCCCGGCACTCTGTTCCGCCGCCCGGAGTGAGGCGGGGGTAACGATGCCGTTCTGCTGCATCATCTCGGGAAGAGAGGGAAGTTCGTTGATCGTAAAGAGCAAATCGAACCGGTCGACAAACTTCTCCCTGTCTGCCGGAAGAATGCAGCCGGAGACGAAGGTCATGATGCCTCGTTCGCGTTTCCACTCGTTCCACTTGTGAATGCGCGTGTAGACCTTGTCGATCGCCTTCTGACGGACGGAGCAGGCTACGACTCCAAGAAGGTCGGCCTCCTCCTCCCTCTCGGTATGCTCATACCCAAGCGACTCGAGAACGGCTCGGATTCGCTCGGTATCCGACTGATTCATCTGGCAACCGAGCGGGACGATGTGATAGCGCATCAGAAGTAGACCTCTGCAAAGAGCTGTTCCGGCGGGACGCCGTGATCCTTCAGGATATCGAATGCCTCGTAGATCATGTCGCAGTTGCCGCATAAGTAGCAGAGGCTATCCGGATCGACCGGATTCGATCGCAGATAGTCGGTGACCCGGCCGCTCGCGTACCGGGCGCCGCTTTCCGTCGCCGCCAGCGTGCCGACGGCCTCCGGGTCTCGTGAGAGGCAGGTGATGACTCGGTGAGGATCGAACCATCCGTGCTCGTATCGTTCATCCTGAGTGCGAACGCCATGGAGGAGCGTGTAGTCGAGGCCTTTGAGGCTCCCGGCGAAACAGTGAAAAGGGCTGATCCCCGTGCCCGTTGCGATGAACACTACCTGCCTTCCCACGTCCTCCTCTTCAATGAGAAAGAAGCCAAACGGACCGTCGACCTCAAGCTCATCTCCCTCAGTAAGTCTCTTGAGCCTGCGTGAAACGTGACCCTCTTCGACCTCTTTGACCAGGATTTCCAGATAGTCTGCATCCGCAGGCGAATAGACCGAGTACTCCCGCATGTTGATGTCACCGGTGAGCCCAACGCTCACATACTGCCCCGGCTCAAACTCGATGCCGTTGCGATCGAACCGCACGACAAAGGTTGACTCGGTCAGGTGGCGCACGCTTTGGACTCGATGGTTTTTCGTCTGGACGACGGTGCCGGACATGCGGTCAATATATGACAGATCGGCTCGGGAAAACACCGCAGACGTACGCCCGTCTCGACTTCAGTGGGCTCTACCGCTACTATCTGGGCAGGAGCACTATGTCATCTACGCAGCGTGTAAATCCAAAGCCCGAGTGGCTCAAGATAAAGCTCAATACCAACTCCAACTTCAAGTACCTCAAGGGTTTAGTGAAAGAGCAGCGTCTCACGACAGTCTGCGAGGAGGCGCGTTGTCCCAACATACACGAGTGCTGGGGCGAGCATCGGACCGCCACCTTTATGATCCTTGGGGACACATGCACGCGCCGGTGCCGCTTCTGCGCCGTGAAGACCGGCCTGCCGCGGATCCTCGACAAGGATGAGCCGCGTAGGGTGGCGGCGAGCGTCGCGGAGATGAATCTTGATCATGTGGTCATTACCATGGTCAATCGGGACGAGTTGAAGGATGGGGGAGCCACAATCCTCGCCGAGACCGTGCGACAGATCCATGCCGCTACCAAGAGCACGACGGTTGAGGTCCTCTCTTCGGACCTGATGGGCGATCGCGAGAGCATACAAATCGCCTGCGAGAGCCACCCGGAGATCATGAGTCACAATCTTGAGACAGTCCGACGTCTCACCCCGAGCGTCCGCTCGCGTTCGACCTATGAGCGATCACTCACTTTTCTTCGCATAGCGAAGGAGATCGATCCCGACTCGGTGACGAAGTCGAGTCTGATGCTCGGTCTTGGCGAGACCCGGGAGGAGGTCTTGGAGGCGATGGACGATCTCTTGGCGAACAACGTCTCGCTTCTGAATCTTGGACAGTATCTCCAGCCGACGCGAACACATCTGCCCGTGCAGAAGTATTGGACACCGGATGAGTTCGCGGAACTCAAGGAGCGAGCCCTCGAGAAGGGCTTCACCCACTGCGAGGCCGGACCGCTCGTGCGATCGTCCTACCACGCCGGCGAACAGTATGAGCACTACCGGAGGCGAATCCACCCCCTCTATCACTCCGATTCGGCGTAGACCGGTAGTAGGCCCCACA
>JANQQY010000612.1 GCA_028284845.1 Spirochaetales bacterium | reverse complement strand
GCGGGGTAGCCCATCTTCTCTGTCACGTTGTGAACGAAGTCGGCCACCGCGTGCTCAAAATCGGTCTCCGGACCATCACTGCCGGCTGCAACGATCTCTTGGTTCAGGTGCACACGAATGCGAACCTTCTTCTGAAGGTTAAAAATGCCGCTCTTCTCGGTCTCGAGGATCTCGACATCAAACTCGTCTCGCTCAAGTCCAAGCGCCTCGATCGCAATTTCGATCGCTTCCTTCTCGGTCTTGCCTTCGAACTCCTGGTACATATCTCTCCCCCTTACGGGCGTTTTTTGCCTTTCTTGATTGGTGCCGGTGGCGGATTGTTCTTCTTAAAGCGGTTGTACGTGTACTGCTGTCCGGCCGTCAGAACGTTTGAGAAGATCCAGTAGACGAGCAACCCGGACGGAACATTGTAGAGAATAAAGAAGAACAGAATGGGTAGTCCGAACTGCATGAGCTTCATCTGCCCTGATGACTGGGTCGCTGAGGGCGTCTGTGTCAAACGTGTGGAAAGGAGCTGCGTCGCGAGGAAGAGGATGGGAAGACCACGAAGGGCTGTCCATCCAATGATGGGGACGGTGAAGTCGCCAAACGAGACGACGACGTCAGGCGCCGAGAGGTCACTGATCCAACCAGGAATAAAGACGGCACCTCGTAGGTCAAAGTGATTGTTGAACAGTCCGTACATCGCGAGGAAGAAGGGAAACTGGGCGAGCATTGGGAGACATCCACCAAGAGGATTGACGCCCTCCTTCTTGTAGAGCTTGGCGGTCTCTTCGTTCGCTCGCTGCTGATCGTCTTTGTACTTCTCTTTGATCTCAGCCATCTTCGGCTGGACGAGCTGCATCTTTGCGTTCGACTCGTAACTGCGTCGAGTCAGCGGCCAAAGCGCCGCCTTCACAAGAATGGTGAGAATGATGATCGCGATACCGTAGTTGGGAACGACACGGATGATCTGCTGAAGCATCCACTTCAGGATGTTCTCGAGCCATCCAAAGAGGACACGCGTCTCCTGCACATCTCGAAGCGAGAGATTTCGGAACCCAAAGGCGTTGTCTTCTGCATCTTCGTAGAGCGTGAGGATGTTGGTCGTCTTGGGTCCGACGTAGAAGTGATAGCTGTCGGTGTTGAATGAGGAGCTGATCGTGGGCCTGCTCAGATAGAGTTGTGACCCTTCGGGAACGCCGTCCCGGTCTTTGCGCGAAAGAATAGTGGTCAACTCTGCGTTGTCATTGATCGAGATGACCGCAAAGTACTTGCCGGCAAGCGCCGCCCAACTGACACGCTCCTGCACGACTTCCGAATCATTTCGCCCAAGGCGGTTGAAGTTGTCGCGGCGCCCATCGTCAAAGACCATGTAGCGTCGGAACTCGATGCGTTGGTCGAGTTGCTCAAAGATCGGCCCAATCTGAGGTCCCCACCCAATCGTGTAGGCGATTCCGGAGAAGTTGAGCGGCACAAGCGCACCGGTATCTCTGTTGCGAATCTCGACTTCGTGCTCGAACATGTATTCGCCGGGCACAAAGATGTAGCGACGAATGAGGGTGAAATCGCTGCCCTCTAGTCCAACCACGGCAAAATCGCGTGAGAACTCGAAGGTGTTTCCATTGATCTGAGTGAATGAGAAGAGGTCTCGGACGGGTGGAGCGTTATGATCGCCAAAATGGAGGGTCATCGCTCTCTGGTCCTCTGCACCGGCGAAGACCATGTCGACCGGAAGCTCGCCGTCCATATGCTCGAGCAGCTGGAACGATTGGACGGATGCACCGGCGGGATCCATCACGACTCGGATCGTGTCGTTCTGGTAGATTCGTGCCTGAGAGCTGATCCCGTCGGTTGGGACGGCGGCGATGGTTCCGGCAACCTGGGTAACGACTTGCGTCTGCGTCGTCGTTTGCTGCGGAGTCCCTGGAGTGGTGGCAACCGATTCGGTGGGAGCGACCGGGTCACTCACCTGCGCGCTCCCGGAATCGGTCGGAACCGGCTCCGGCGGTGGGAAGAGGATGCTCTGGATCGAGAACCCAATGGTGATAACGATGACCGAGAGGACCACCGCAAGTAGCGTTCTGCGATCCATCAATGCTCCTTTGGACCAAGACGTGCCTTCGCAAGAAGGCTGGACAACTGTTGCAGGCGATCGGCGAAAGTGTATGTACCCCGAAAGCACATGATTGCGATGTCCGTGGGCGACGCAATCGTTGCTTTCAGAGCCCGAAACGCCTCTTTCCCGTGCCTTCGGCACAGGTTCCGCTGGACCGCATTGCCATACCCGCGAGCAGGTATCACGACGATCCGGCTATGGGGTCGGTTCCCGGGAAGAAAAAAGAGCCTCATTCCCGGAAGCCCGACGCGTTTTCCTCGAGACAAGAGTCGCTTGATCTCGTCTCTGCTTCGCAGTCGTTCTTCTCTAGTAAGGCTTCTTCTCATCGGCAACCGAGAGCTTTCGCCTGCCCTTCGCTCGCCGACGCTTCAGAACCTGGCGTCCGCCCTTGGTCTTCATGCGAGCCCGAAACCCAAACTTGGTGTTCCGCTTCTTACGGCTCGGCTGATATGTGCGCTTCATCTATCAGTCTCCTCAGTGGGATTAGGTGCACGGTAGTTCAGAGCCGAAGTATACGGAGCGGCAGAATCCAAGTCAAACATCAAGTAGTGTCACTCACCGTGGAGATACGAAGCACCACAACCGTTTCCGGTGTCAGTGGTTACATGCCACGTCCACATCACTGATGCGAGGACGGAGGCGTGATTATGGGTTCTTCTCTGCACCACCAAGATCGTCTCGCAGTCTCCGGAGCGTCTGACGCATCTCGTCGTCCTTGATTCGCTCGAGCGCCTGCTTCTCGTCGGCCGAAGGTGGCGTTGGTGGTGGAGCCGGTTCAATCGCTGGCTCAGGGGCTTGGGCTTCGTGCGAAGTTGAGCCCCCGTCGTTTCGAACGCGAACGGTGACTCCGGTGATGGTGATTTCGGGGACTCGACGTTTGAGCTGTGCGAGGATGGTTGCCTGTTTGATCATGATCATCTGCGTCCAACCCGGATGGTCAGTCTCGATGACCAGGGAGGTTCCTCGAACGTCCACCGGTGCGCTGTGGGCGGCGATGTGTTCGCCAACGATCTCGGGCCACGTCCGAAAGAGGGTTGAATATGATCCGCCTTCCGCCTGTCCAATGGAGTCAAGGAAACTCTGGATGAGGTCTTCAGCTTTCCGCAAGGACACCGCCCTCCACTCGATAGGTTTTTGTTGAGTCGCGCCTGAAGCGAGCATACTGTTCATCTGGAAGAAAGGTGAAGAACGCTTGCTCGTACTCGGGCAGGGCGTCTACGAATCGGCCACGACGCTCCGGATCGAGTTCGAGCAGGACGTCGTCCAGGAGAAGAAGAGGCCGACGACCCACAGTTCGGGCAAGCAGTTGCGCCTGCGTCACCCGGAGGAGAAGAGAGACAAGCCGAAGCTGCCCGGTGCTTGCGACATCGGTCAGGGGCTTTCCATCAAGAAGAAAGGGAAATCGATCCCGATGAGGGCCACGGGTGGATGTTCTCATATCGAGATCCCGTTGGCGAGAGTCGCGGAGAACCGAGAGGATCGAGTCGATCTCTACTCCGGTATCGTTCTTCCAGCTTGGCTGATAGCGGAGCTCAAGGGTCCGATCAGAGGCAAAGATCGATGCAAAGAGATCACTCAGGGTAGCGCCGAACGACTCAGCAAGCCTATCTCGAGCCTGGACAATGGGTATGCCGGCCTGGGCAAGCTGGAGATCGAGCACATCAAGGAGATCGGTTCGCTGATCCTTGATCGCTGCGTTTCGTGATTTCAAGACCCTTGAGTAGGTGCGATTGAGAGTTACAGAACTCGAATTAAGAAGGGCCCCTGTCTGATTCATGAACCAGCGCTGATCCTCCGGGGCACCGGTGACAAAGCCGATATCATCGTGACAGAAGACAACGCACGGAACGGTCGCGATGATCTCCTTTCGATCCTCAACCACCTTCCCGTCAAGGTGGATCTCCTTACTGCGCCCCGATTGATTGACCCGAATCGTACGAGGAAGACCGTCATCCAGAAGCCGCCCTTCAACCGCCATCTCACCCTCACCAATACGCCGCAAGGTCTCATCCCGACGAGTCCGAAAGCTTGAGGCGTAGCAGGCGAAGTAGACTGCCTCCAGAAAGTTCGTCTTGCCCTGCCCATTCTCACCAACGAGAAAGACCTCGCGGGCGGTAGTATCTACGGTCGAATTAGCGAGATTGCGAAAGTTGTAGGTGCGGACTGAATCAAATCCCAACTAATCGAGCTGCATCGGCATCACGATGTGGAAGTAATCAGCGGTCGGTTCCGGGTGGATAGTGATTGCCTTGTTGCTCTCTGTGAAGTTGAGCGTGATCTCGTCGGTTTCGATCACTCGAAGAGGATCCATGAGATAGGTGAAGTTGAGCGCAAGCGTCGTGTCCGGCCCGTCGTACTCGCACGAAATCTCCTCCGTTGCCTGGCCAATATCGCTCTCTTCGCTCTTGAGGATGAGTCCTTCAGAGGAGACCGTGAGGTAGACTCGGCGAGATTTCTCGACGAGAAGACTCACGCGCTTGAGGGCCTCGAGGAGTTCGTCGCGTCGCACGAGGACTCGGTACTGCTGCTCATCCGGAATGACTCGGCGGTAGTTGGGAAACTGTCCCTCGATGAGCGCCGAACTGATTCGTTGATTGTCGAACTGAACAAAGAGGTTCTTCTCCGCCACGGCGAGCTGCACGCTGCCTTCGCCGGATGCAAGCTTCCTGATCAGGTTCAGAATCTTCGGCGGTACGATGACCCCGGTGAACTCAGGTATGGAACCGGTTGATGTGTGATGAATAAAGCTGAGACGGCGTCCGTCGGTCGCAACCATCACCAGTTGCCCGTCGGTATTCTCCAGAAACACGCCATTCATGAAGTAGCGGGTCTCATCATCAGAGACGGCAAAGATGGTCTGATTGATCATCTCCATAAGCTCGCTCTGTGAGAATTCGAAGTAGGTGTCCGGCGGTGCGAGTTGGACGTCTGGATACTTGTCACTGCCGATGCTCTTGAGTCTGAAATCGATCTTTTTGAAGAGAGGCCGAATCACAAATCGATCGCCCTCTTCTTGTTCAAACTCAACGTCACCGGAAGGGAGATTTCGGAGGATCCCGAGGAACTTGTCGCAGAAGACGGTTGTGTGACCGGGCTCTTGAACCTCTACCGGAATCGTTGTCTCAAAGCCGACTTTTAAGTCGGTTGCTCGAAGAGTGAGTTCGTTCTCTTCTGCCTGAATCAGGACGTTCGAGAGTATAGAGAGAGCATTGCGCGACGAGATGATCTCGCTGGCGATGGAGATCTCCTTCATAATGACGTCTCGTTCACACGTGAACTTCATGTGGGCTCCTCTCTTCAAAAGCAAACTATATATAAAAGATAGTAGTGGTAGTAGTAGGGCCTTCTAACATGTGGGTAACCAAGTAAGCCCTTTCACCACTTTGAATTGTGACTGGGAGAACTCGGGGACAGTTTTTCATTTCTTTCCACACTGTCCACAGGCGCTAAGCTTGTCCACAGTTCATCCCGGGGTCATGCAGAGGTAATCCAGAAGAGAGCCGCGCGGCGCTTTGCGGCGTGAGGGATCGTAGTGGCGGCGAAGCCGGTCCGGGCCGGATGGATGAGGTCTGTCTACGGCGGATCAGTAGTGTCGTTGGGTGGTGTGCACATCGTGGTGGTCTGGAGGCAGCCCGGACGGAACCCACGATGAGCCCGAGCGATCCAGTGGGCGGCGTCTGCGCCGGGGGCCCACTGGATAGGGCACGCCCCTCCTCAGAGTAAGAACGACAAGCGGTGCGCTGGGCTATCGCTGTGCCAAGTTGATCGACGAAACCGTCGGTTTCGTCCTGATCAAAGCGCCCACCTATCGCTGGGCACTTTGATCCTTGATGGCGCGGACGAGATACTGGACGGTCGGTTCGAGGGTGGGGTCGGTTCGCATCCGAGCTTCGATTCGTTGGCAGGCGTGCATGACGGTTGTGTGATCACGACCACCGAACTCGAGTCCAATCTCCGTGGTCGAGTACTCGGTGACCTCTCGAGTGATGTACATCGCGACTTGGCGAGGGAAGGCGACGACTCGCGTTCGTTTCTTGCTCTTCAGTTCCTGCGTACTCAGGTTGAAGTAGTCGGCGACGACGCGTTGGATGATGTCGACGGTGACGTTGCTCTGCTTTGGTGAAGCGAATACATCCTTGAGTTGCTGCCGCGTGATCTCGACGGTGATGTTCTTGTTCACGAGATCTGCGTAGGCCACGAGTTTTGTTAGGGCGGCCTCCAGATCGCGAACGTTCGTGGTGACATTGTTGCAGATCAGACTGATCGCCTCTTCCGGGATGGTAAGCCCGTGCGCGTCGATCT
>JANQQY010000603.1 GCA_028284845.1 Spirochaetales bacterium | reverse complement strand
CCATCTTGACGCCACGCTCGTAGTCAACGAGTCCGAGGTTCTTGACGAGGTCGACGTGGTGCAGCGTATCGAACTCAAACGCCGGTTGCTCACCCCACGTCCGGAGAACCTCGTTTGCCTCCTTGCCGCCGGCCACCACATCATCCGTCGGCAGGTTCGGATAGCCGGCAAGCTCCTCACGAATCTGCTGATCAAGATCACGGACTCGCGCGTCGAGCTCCTTTACCTGGCTACTCACCTCTTTCATCTCAGCCAGCAAGTCGTCAACCGATTCGCCGGCCTTCTTCAGTCTAGGGATTTCGGAGCTGACCTGATTGCGTCGAGCCTTGAGTTTCTCAACCGTAGTGATCGCCTCCCGACGCTCTTCGTCACGCGCGAGCACGCCTGAGAGGTCAACAGAGTCCATTCGCTTTGCGAGTGCCGCCTCAACCGCGGCGCGGTCGTTTCGAATGAGTGCAAGGTCGAGCATAGGTTCTCCTGATTGGAGCCTACGCTACTCGAAACTCAGTGGCGGCGCAACACGTCGAGGGGCCGAACACGGCCGGCGCGGCGCGCGGGGAACCAGGCGGCAAGCGAGGCGAGGAAGATTGTAAGAATGCTCACGAGCATCAGATCAACAAGCCGAATCCGCGTCGGAATCTCCTGGAGGTAGTATTCGGACGAGAGGATTTCTATTCCTGTCACGTTCACATCCGCAAAGAGACCCGCCACCGCTCCGCCAAGCCAGGCAAAGGCGTTTACGACTACCTCGATGAACCAGAGCACCTCGTTGATATTGACCGCGAGCAGGAGGCCCAGCGCAAGACCGACGAGAGTTCCCAAGGCGCCAAGGACCATCCCTGCGAGCACAAAGGTGAAGACCAGGAGACTCGGAGAGGCGCCAAAGCTCTTGAGAACGGCAATCTCCTCCTGCTTCTCCAGAACGAGCATGACCAAGGCGGACGAGATATTCACCGCAGCCACAATAACGATCAGAACGGTGATAAACACGAGTAGATCCTTTGTCGTTCTGAAACTCATGTAGGTCGCGCGGTCGGACTCAAACCAGGTCGTGACCCGGTAGTCCGGCGTAAGCAGCTCCCGCACCTCGTCCACGATCGCGACGGCTGATTCCGCGGCCTCGCGAGATGATGCGCGGAAGAGCGGGTTTGGGAGCGAGAGCGGATCGGCGATCTTGATACCGATCAGCGTCTCAGAGGTTTCATCCGGGAGGATGCGCGCGCCTTCATCGAATGGAAGGAAGACCCAGAGTCGATCAAGGTCGGCGTAGCCACTTGAGAAAACTCCCGTAACCGTGACGGAGCGAGTGCGTGGCACGATCCGCCCTCCGGAGAGCGTGCGGGCCGTGAGGATTCTCACTGTATCGCCTACCGTCGCCCCGAGCTCGGAGGCGACCGACTCTCCAAGCAGTACCGACCGTTCGCTCAGATCCCACTCCCCGGCAACAAGATCGATGTACTCGGAAACCGACGGATCACGTTCCCAGAGATCGGGTTCAACGGCGCGAATGGTGACCGCAGTCCGACCGTCACCAAAGGCCGCGAGTCCAAGTCCGCGCTTCTCCCGTGCGACGAGTTCAACGCCCGCAACACGTTCAAGATCGGAAACGCTGCCCTCGAGCGATTCGGGTTCCGGGGTGAACTGCGCGACAGCGACGATGTGCGACGATCCGGTCTCGAAGTAGCGTTCCGAGATACCGGCAATCATTCCGTCTGCGACCTGTAAGACCACGACGATCGGGATCAAGCTCAGCCCAACGCCGATGACCCCACCCCGAATACGGCGGTAGGTTTGGTCGGTCGTGGGCCCAAAGAGAAAGCGGAACGCGAGATAGAGGGCGGAATGAGGGTTCACGAAGTGACGAGTGCTCCTCGTTCAAGGGTGAGCGTTCGATCGCCACGAGTAGCAAGCCGATCATCGTGCGTAACAATGATAAGACTCGTGCCGTGACGCCGGACGAGCTCGAGCAGTTGCTCCTCAACGCGGAGGCTGTTCTCTGCGTCGAGGTTGCCTGTAGGCTCGTCCGCGAGAAGGAGCGGCGGCTCGTTGATGAGGGCGCGGGCAAGCGCCGCCCGTTGCCGTTCACCTCCGGAGAGCTGTGTTGGGTAGTGGGTCTGTCGCTCGGAGAGACCGACTTCCGCGAGCAACGCCTGCGCGCGCTCGGTTGCCTCGGCCCGGGGCATCCCACGCATGAACGCCGGCATCATGACGTTCTCAGTAGCGGTGAAGTCCTTCAGCAGGTAGTGGAACTGGAAGACAAATCCGAGTCTGCTCGCGCGAAACTCCGTAAGGTCGCGCTCGCCCAGCTTAGAGACAGCATAGCCGCACGCCTCGATATCCCCCGAGCTTGGAGTGTCGAGTCCCCCTATCAGATTCAGGAGCGTGCTCTTCCCGGAGCCGGAGCTCCCCCGGACGACCACGACCTCACCCTCATTCACAGTCAAGTCGACGTTGTCCAGCACTGTAAGGAGCGACTCTCCGCTCTGAAAGCTCTTGCTGACCGCCTTGAGTTCAACCACCGCCATCACTCATACCTCAGGACTTGCGCCGGCAGGATGCCACTCACACGTCTACTCGCGACAAACGCTGCGATCGCCGCTGACCCGATTGCGAAGAGAACGGTGCCGGCGACCTCGAGCGGGAAGAGCACCGCCGGAACCTCATCGATGTAGAAATAGGCCGGACTAAAGATCGCGAACGAACCACCGGCGGTATCTGCACCTGAGACGAGACCGACTATCCAGGTCCAGACCGAACCGATCCCGTTGATCACGGTCTCAGCGGCCGCGAAGAGGCCGTTGATGTTTTGTGAAACGAGGATCCCCAGCACAAGGCCGCTGAGTCCGCCCGCGACTCCAATGCCCACTCCCTCAACCACAAAGACGAGCTGAAGAAGCGACGGATCTCCCCCAATCGCTTTGAGTACACCAATCTCTTCGGTCCGCTCGACGACACTCCTACGAAGCGATTGATAGATGTTGACGCCAACAACAATAAAGATGAGACCAATGAGCACCATCATGAGCGTCTTCTCCAGCCGGAGCGCGCCAAAGATGGCTCGATTGAATTCGCGCCACGACCCTACTTCCAGATTCGGGGCCGACGCGAGTATCCGTCGCCGCACCTGTCTGTCGCGAAACCGATCGTCGATTTTGATGCCGGTTCGGCTTGATTCGTGAAGACCAAGACCTCGCGCCCAGCCCAACGAGATATACGACCAACCGGTGTCGTACTCGAGGAAGCCGGTGCGAAAGATCCCGGTAACAAGGGCGTCGACCTGCTCCGGTTCGGAGAGGCTGCCGGCAAAGCTGACGATCTGAACCCGGTCACCAACCCGTGTGCCGAGTCTTCGGGCGAGTTCCTGCCCAAGCACGATCGATCCCTCGCCGAGCTCCCATCTTCCGGAAACAACTTCAACATTGTGATCAAATCGCTCATCGCGCTCACGAACATCTTCGGGGACGGCCCGCACAAACGCCGCGAGCGGATCGGGGAAGAAACCTGAGACGAGCGTGAAGCTCTCGCCGTAGGGCACGACCGCTGAGACCCCGGGGATGTCGCCCAACGAGTTCGGATCCTCAAGAGCCTGGGTCTGAAGGTGGAAGCTCCCCACCTCGAGGAGGTCTTCGATCGTTCCCGACTGAAAGCCGTTCATCACCGCCAGAACTGAGATCAGGGTCATGACGCCGGCGGCGATCCCAACGACGGAGAGGATGCCCGCCGTATGACCTTTTTCGCGTCGCTTGGTCCGGAAGTGGCGTGCGGCAACAAAGAGAACCCATGGTTTCACGGTGACGCCTCCTCCGGCTCGAATCTTCGCGTCCGTATCACCTCACCATTCCGAAGAAGCTCCTCTCTGATCCTGCGCTCATTCACGTAGTAAACCCGGAGGCCGGCCTCACCGTTGGTGTAGATCGACTCAACGCGATCGGCCTCATCGCTATCGTATCGTGTCGATCTCACGATCTCCTCATCCTCAAAGTAGTGCTCGCCTACCAGCAGATCCCCCTCGTAGGTGTATCTCCAGAGGCGTTGTGGGTCGCTCTGCTCGTCTCGCTCCTCAACGAGCAATCCGTTCTCAAAGACCCTGATGATCCGTGATTGAACTTCACCCGCCGCCGTGGTACTTGAACCGAGCAAGCGCCCCATCTCGTCGTAGGAGCGAACAGTCTCGGTTCCGTCAGCCACAAGCGTCACGGTCCGAAGGGGATCACCCGATCCCGGCCCCCAATACTCGCGCGTCTCGCGTTCAGCCTCAACATTGTCGAGCCACAACACACGCAAGATCGATCGCCCAACTGAGTCGTAATCAATCCGCTCGGATGAACCGGGAGCGTTCGCCCACTCCTGGTAGAGTGAACCGTCGCGGTAACGATACTCGATCCGGCGCCCAACATCGGTCTCTTGCACGACGGAGCGAAGCGAACCATCACGCCAATACCGATAGGTCTCGGTTTCAACGATCTCGTCGCCGACTCGCCGTTCAACGCTCTGCAGGCGATCGTTCACAAATTGTAGGAGAGCAATCTCCTGAAGAACGCCACGCTGAAAGAGCGATCGCTCTTCGCTATCCACGCTCCGCTCGACGAAGAGCGAGTACTCGTACGACTCCGGCGCATCCTCGTCGATCCGCTCGCCGGCAATGCCGAACCTATCAGACTCGTACCATTGCGCTACGGCCGGAAGCCCCCCGATCATGAGGAGCAGGAGCACGAGGGGCCTCATGTCATGTCCAGGAGGTCGCGGACGTAGGAGCTCCGGTCAAAGGGGGCGATGTCGGAATACGACTCACCGGTTCCAACAAAGAGCGCGGGGAGCCCCAGGCGCGCGCCGATTGGAACAAGAATGCCACCCTTCGCGGTTGAGTCGTACTTGGCGAGGACGATACCGTCGACTGGAACCGCCTCGGCAAAGGTCTCGGCCTGATGAAAGCCGTTCTGCCCGGTCGTTGCATCGATGACAAGGAGGCGTCGATAGGCCGCATCCGGAGCTCGGGAACTCACGATGCGATCGATCTTGGAAAGCTCCTCAATCAGATTCTTCTTGGTGTGCATCCGACCGGCTGTGTCGGCGATCACAAGATCGTCGCCTCGACGGTTGGCGCTCTCGATCGCGTCGTAGATGACTGCCGCAGAGTCGGAGCCGGTGCCCTGCTTTACGATCCGCACACCAAGGCGCTCCGCGTGAATCGAAAGCTGCTCCACGGCGGCGGCTCGGAAGGTATCGCCGGCGGCAAGACAGATCGACTTCGCCTTCCCGGTATCCAGGAAGTGGCGCGTGAGTTTCGCAATAGAGGTTGTCTTGCCCACACCGTTGACGCCCAGGACGAGGATGATATTGAGCTTCCCGTGAGTCAGTTCGAAAGAGCTCTCAGGGACGACCGACTCGAGCTTCTCCGCGAGCAAACGGACGAGCTCTTCGTGATCGTCGGTCATCTCCCTTCGGCTCTCTTCCCGCAGAGCATCCACCAACTCCATCGCTGTGCGGGCGCCGATGTCGGCCTCGATGAGGAGCTCCTCGAGATCCTCGTACGACTCCTCCGACCCGAACGACCCGCCAAAGAGGGCGCGCAGCCGGGCACCCAACCCTTTCCGCTTCATATGCCCACCAACCTACTGATTGTGCGACCCCTCTCCTACTTCGACGTATTCGACGATGGCGAGCCCCAGATTGACCAGGAGCCCCGCGTTCACCAGAAGGCCTCCGATCGACGACCAGTAGAAGATGTTGCCACGCCGTGCCAGACGTTGGAGCTCCTCGTCTGAGAGCGTGCCGGCCTCGCCCGGGGGATAGGCTCCAAGGACGCTCTCGTATCCGCCGCGAAGAATGATGGTCACCGGAATCGAGAGCACAAACCAGGTAAGCGCTTGGTAGAACTCGTCCCGCTCACGCCGAATCTCAGTCGTCCAGTCGATCGCCGCAGGAAGGAGAACGCGACTGACGACGGGCGGAGAGCCACGGTCGACGACAAACCGAGAGTCGAGGTATCCGTCCGAGGTGATGCGCACAACCGCCGGTGTCTCGGGCACGGGCATCTCAAGCGGGGTCGTTCCAATCCAGACCGAGTCAGCGTAGACGCTCGCACCAACGGGCGAACTCTGAATACGAACCAAACTCTCTCGTAGGGGCTCGAGTGAGACGCTCACTTCCGTAGTCGCACCGGAGACGAGATCGACGACGCGCTCCTCGTCTACAAAGCCCTCCGCCTCGACCAGCACCGATGCCTCGCCGCCTGCAAGGTATCGTCGTCGCACCTCGCCAAATCCCTGCAGCTCGCCGTTGACGGCTATCGAGGCCTGAGCCTCGCTCGCGGTAACAACGAGCGAGGCGTACTCTCGTCCAAGAATCTCGCCGGCGATCGCCTCCGCCATGATCTCCGCCTCAAGGCTCGCGTCCGACGAGCGAACGATCGTCCGATCGGCCGGAGCATCGGAACCAAGGAATGGATAGTAGGCATAGAGATCGATCGCCAGGTATCCCTCGACCTCGTCTACCTCGCCCCAGAGCAGAAGATCAAGGTCGTTCGATTCCGCGGCATCCACTCGCGCGCGATCCTCGCCCGGCGAGAGTTCGATGAACTCGCCGCTCTCGTGTTGCTCCAGAAAAACGATGGGTCGAACGTGCGATACCTCTATCGCCTCATCGTCGACCGACTGAAGCTCGTCGAGGAGCGCCCTCGCGGTCGCAACGCGTTCGTCGGCGGCTTCGATCTTTTCCGCATCGGACTCGAGATCAAAGAGGAGTGCATCGCGAGCGTCGATCGCCTGCATGAGCTCACGGCCGACCGACTGGAGGGCTGCAGCCCGACGACGCGAGCGCGAGGCGTCGATCTCGCTCTCTGAAAGAGTCCGCTCGGTGAGCTGGGAGAGTTCTGCGTAGACGATGCGAGGAAAACTGAGGAGCACAATGCGATCGTCAGGTTCAAGCTCTCCTGAGAGAAGCGCGATACCTACGCGGTAGGTTTCGCGTTGAGCCGGGATGACGTCGGAGGCCGCCTCTGAGAGTTCGTCGGCATGTGCGGAGGCTGGGAAGAGAGCAAGGAGCGAACAGGCGATCAGGGTGAGATTACGCACGGCCATCCGGGAGTCCGGGAATAAGCCCATCGACTTGGAGAACGCGGGTGATCGCATTGACAACCCGTTCGGGCTTGAACGGCTTGACCACGAAGTCGCGAGCGCCGAGTTGAATTGCTCGAAGGATCATCTGCTGCTCGCCGCGGGCGCTGCACATGATGATCCTCGCGTCCTTGTCCATTCGTCGTAACCGGCGGAGAGCGAGCAAGCCGTTCATCACCGGCATCTCGATATCAAGAAGAACGATATCGGGTATGGAATCTGCATACGACTCAAGCGCCTGCTGACCGTTCTCGGCCTCACCCGCAATGCTCATGCCCGCACCCTTTATGATGTCGGTAAGGAGCGATCGCATAAACGCGAGGTCATCAACGAGCAGCACGCGCGGTGTCACGACGCCTCGTTCCACCCGTGCCGAAGATAGCTCTCAATAAAGGGATCCAGGTCGCCGTCCATCACCGCCTGGATATTGCCCGTCTCATGGCGGGTCCGCAAGTCCTTGACCATGGTATAGGGCTGAAAGACGTAACTTCGGATCTGATTTCCCCAGCTGATATCCTTCTTCTCCGCGGCGTTTGCCGCCTTCTCGGCCTCTTGCTGTTCGCGATAGTAGTCGTAGAGACGGCTCTTCAAGACCTTCATCGCCATCGCGCGATTCTTATGCTGACTGCGTTCATTCTGGCACTGCACGACGATGTTCGTCGCGAGGTGCGTGATCCGAACGGCACTGTCGGTCTTGTTGACGTGCTGTCCTCCGGCACCGCTCGCGCGGTAGGTGTCGACCCGTATCTCCTCGGGCTTCACCTCGACATCGATATCATCATCCACCACCGGGCTCGCATAGACGCTCGCAAAGCTCGTGTGACGGCGGCCGCTCGAGTCAAAGGGGCTGATTCGCACCAGGCGATGGATCCCGGTTTCGCCCTTGAGGTAGCCAAAGGCGAACTCACCGTCGACTTGGACCGTCACGCTCTTGATGCCGCCCTCCGCCTCCTGCATATCGAGGATGCTCGCCTTGAAGCCGGAGGATTCGGTCCAGCGCGTATACATGCGGAAGAGCATGCTTACCCAGTCACACGCCTCCGTGCCGCCTGCGCCGGAGTGAATGGTGAGGAAGGCGCTCGCAGGATCGTACTGATCGCTCAAGAGTTCACGGGTTTGCAGGCGATCAAAGGTCTTGCGCATAGAGTCGAGTCCGTCGCGGATTTCGTTCTCAAGATCTCCGTCCGACTCCTCGATCGCGAGTTCCAGAAGCTCGGAGAGGTCGGTCGACTGTTTGACCAACTCCTCCCACGGCTCAAGCCGATCGCGCTTGCGCTTCAGATCGGTCATGACGCGCTCGGCTTCCTCGCGGTTGTTCCAGAGATCCGGGTCGCCGGACTTGCGCTCGAGTTCTGCTATCTCTTGTCGTAGTTTGTCGGAGTCAAAGATGCCTCCAGGTCTCTCCGATTTGCTCCTGGAGGTCACGTAGCGGATTCGCGAGTTCTTGAAGCATACGGGAGTATACCTAATCGACGAGCAGGTAGGCGACATCCTGCGCCTCAACGGCGTAGCCGGGCTCAAGCTCGTCCACCCGGATTCTGATGCGATCCCGCTCAACGGAGATGGCGATCGCCACCGCGATTTCGGTCTCACTGCTACCGGTTCGCCGAGCGACCACCACCTGGTCGCCCGGTTGAACCTCGGTCGAGGTCAGCTGATCCACGAGAATCCGATCTCCAATGACGGCGCCTACGACTCCGATAAACCGAAGCTGACCGAGCGGCAACTCATCCCGGACCGGACCCACGAGCGCAAGCTCCTGGATCTCGAGCATGGTTCGTTTGATGCGCTGGTCGGACTCTACGCGGTCGAGGACCGCTGATGCCGAGAGGTCGAGCGATCCGTCGAGATAGCCGACGCCGGTGCGGAGCCGTTCAAGCGCTTCTTCAAGCCCGATCTCTTCTCCGGCGGATCGTTCCGCAGTGGCGACTCCTGCCTGGAAGGCATTGATGGAATCGATGAGAATATCTTGCGTCGCAAGATCAAGCGATGCCAGGACGCCGGATGCGTCGTTGGAGGTGAGGCCGCCGCGCCCGGCGTCGCTCAACGATGAGGCGAGCGAGGCGAGATCAGCCTCAAGCGATTCCAGCTCAGCGCGGAGGGCGTCTCGGTTCGCCTGCACCTCGGCGAGTAAGGCATCCGCCTCGCCGAGCGTCGCATCGATCGCCCTGATCCTGCGCTCGACCGCGGAGGCCGCCGCATCAAGGCTCAGAGAGATCGATCGCAGGGAGTCAGAGTCTCCGGACGGATAGAGCGCGCCAAGCGTGCGGACGATCTGTGCGATCGCGGCGATGTCACCTTCAGGGCCGGCGACCGTTGATGCCTCAACGAGTGGAGCCGCGGCCGTGACCCGCAGCTCTTCCTCCGCATCGGCAATCCGAGCCGTCGCCTCTGCTACGGCCGGAACGATTTCGAGCGCGCGCCGGTAGGTTGTGACAGCACCACGCACGTCGCCGGTCTCCAGGAGTCTGTCTCCATCGCGGACAAGGCCCCGGATTCGCTCGATATCGGCGTCTGAATCGTTCATGGACGCAAGAAGTACATCGCGCGAGCGTCGATCTGCGATCGCCTGATCGATCAGACCGATGAGGGCGGCGTCAAGCGCTCGGCGATTCACGATCGCCAGAAGTGAGCCTACCTCGGGATCCTGGAGAAGCGCTCTCAATTCCTGGAGGTCGCGCTCCGCCGCGACGAGGTCGCCGCGAAGGAGACTAACGATCGCCGAGCGATAGCGGTCTTGCAGGTTGGCAACTTCGAACTGCTCTCTGCGTGTCTGCTCCTGAACCCGAGCGAGCGTCTCACGCACGGCAAGATCCTCAAGCGACCCGGCGGGGGCCTGAAGTGCAGGCGCTTCGGCACTCTCCTCCTGTGGCTCGGCCACGGTGCGAGTCGCCTGCTGGAGCACCACCGGATCCGGCTCGGTTCCGGAAGCAACCTGCGATAGCTGCGCCTCCGCCTGACTCAATGTCGCCACGAGGGCCTGCCGGTCTTGTGACGCGGTCTCCAGCTGCTCTTGCAGGCGACCGAACTCGTTCACAACGTCGTCTATCTGGCGTTGAAGATCGACAATCGTCTCACTTGCTCCCGAAGGGTCAAGACCGGTTGCAACCCCTCGCTCCTGCGCGACACTTAGCACCTCCCGAAGAACGCGTTCGCGCTCCTGGAGCTGTCCAATCTGTTCGGAGAAGAACTCCATCTGCTGAGTCGCGCTTTCAAGCTCGGCCTCAGTGGTAAGCTTCCACTGAACGAGCACTTCCCACTGCTCCCGCAGCGTCGACTCGGACTCGCGGACCTGACCTTCGAGCCAACCGCCGTAGACAAGTCGCCCTGCCACAAAGACGATCACGAGAACAAGGAGCGATCCGGCGACAACGTAGAGAGGAAACCTCATCGTTCTGTCGCGAAGGACAGTGGACATCTCAATGAGTTTCGGTTATCCAGTCCATCGCGTAAAGCGCCGAAAGACGTAGAGATGGATGCCGACCACAGTGCGAACCATGGCAACCTCACCTCACTTCGCTCTCGCATCCTGATTGTCGCTCTGGCGGTCCTCCTGACCTCCGCACTCACGATCTGGATGCTCTCTGTGATCTCCTATCGCACCGGGATATCGCGGTCGGTCGCCCGACTGCAATCGTACAAGGCCGAACAGCTTCTCGACTTTGTTCAGAGCCAACTCGAGCTTCTCGACTACCTCGAGCTTCGAACCGATCCGGCCTACTTCTCCCTTGCAGAGAACTCGATCCGAAGTTTCGCATACGGCATGCTTCGCAGCCCCGCTGAGATCGTTATTCTGCTGCGAGAGCCGGGCAATCTCGTTTTCGCAACCTCATCCGGTCGGGAAGGCGAGAGGTCTGATGTCGAAGCGGATCCGGACGACGTTGCGCGCGTCGCCGCGACAGTCTTTGCAGAGAACCACGGGTGGGCAGAGCTGGAGTTTGACGGGACCCGGTACATCGGTGAGACACATCGGGTGACCGATTCAGGACTCGGCTTTTTTATTGCCTTGGAGGAACGCGAATTCTTCCGTGAGCAACGATCGTTGACGCTGCAGAACACCCTGGCCCTCCTCGTGCTTGGAGCGTCGGGAGCTGTCACAATCGGCTTCGCCCTCAAGCGGATGCTCCAGCCACTCACCGATGTCAGCCTCGCGATGCGAGAGGTGGCAGTGACAAAGGACTTCCAACGAAACGTTGAGGTTGACACAAGCGACGAGATTGGAGCGCTGGCTGCGGAGTTCAACGGCATGACGACTGAGCTTGGCTACGCCTACGAGCGACTCAAGGACGTGGCGGATTCGGAGGCGCGACTGCGGGGCGAGGTCTCACTGCGTGAGTACGAGACGCTTGAGGTCCTGGGCCGCGCGACAGAGTACAAGGATCCTGAGACCGGTCGTCACATCCTTCGTGTTGGAATCTACGCGGCGCTGATCGCAGCCGAGCTCGGCGAGGACGAGGAGCAGCAGGACCTGATCCGGCACGCGGCGCCACTTCACGACATCGGCAAGCTCGGAATCCCCGACTCAATCCTCCTCAAACCGGCGAAGCTTACGCCGGAAGAGTTTTCGACAATGACGGAGCATACGAGAATCGCCCATCGGATTCTCAAGGACTCGGAGAGCAAGTATCTGCGCGCCGGCGCCATCATAGGGCTAACGCATCACGAGCATTGGGACGGGTCGGGTTACCCGGAGGGTATCGCCCGGGAGGAGATTCCTCTGCTCGGACGGATCGTTGGACTGGTCGATATGT